>DATGTS010000048.1:0-3799 GCA_035301745.1 Candidatus Avamphibacillus sp. | reverse complement strand
TTTTTTTAAAAAACATTTTTAAAAATTGGCTTGGATTTTTAGCAAAAAATAGGGATGCATAATTTAGTGAATATTTCGTAATTTCTCTAGTCGTTTTTATTGATTAAAAAAATATTTAATAAAATTTACTCTTCAGAGCTGTACATTCGTAAATCAACTTGACTTTGAAAATTGCATTCATTATAATACGGTTAATAATTAAAAACGATGATGAGGACTAGTAGTAAATCAATTCAAGAATAGAGAGGCAGTGGCTGGTGCAAACTGCTCTTGAATATTTATGAACTCGCCTTTGATGTTGCAAAAGTGAAACGAAGTAGTTTTTGCCGTTTTCCGCGTTAAGGAGTTAAGTGAACACAAGCAAGTTTGTGTTAATTTGGGTGGTACCACGGGAATATAGCTTCTCGTCCCTTTTCAGGGATGAGAAGCTTTTTGACATTTATTGCGACAGAAAACCTTTCTGTCATTGTTTTTAACTAATGTTAAGGAGGATATAAGAATTGAGTTTCAATCATCGAGAAATTGAAAAAAAATGGCAAACGTATTGGCAAGAAAACAAAATATTTAAAACAGATACATACTCTAACAAGGAAAAAATTTATGCGCTAGATATGTTTCCGTACCCATCCGGTTCTGGCCTGCACGTAGGGCATCCGGAAGGGTATACGGCAACTGATATTATTTCACGTATGAAACGGATGCAAGGATATGAAGTGATGCACCCAATGGGATGGGATGCGTTTGGATTGCCTGCCGAACAATATGCGTTAGATACAGGAAACAGTCCAGCTGAATTTACGAAGGAAAATATAGCAACATTCAAACGGCAAATTCAAGAACTTGGTTTTTCATATGATTGGGATCGTGAAATCAGTACAACAGACCCTGAATACTATAAATGGACACAATGGATTTTTACAAAACTATATGAAAAAGGCCTTGCATACATGGCTGAAGTTCCTGTTAATTGGTGTCCAGCCTTAGGAACGGTGCTTGCTAATGAAGAGGTTATTGATGGAAAAAGTGAACGTGGTGGACATCCTGTTGTTAGAAAACCGATGAAACAGTGGATGTTAAAAATTACAGCTTACGCGGATCGGCTACTTGAAGATTTGGATGACCTTGATTGGCCTGAAAGTCTCAAGGATATGCAACGCAATTGGATTGGACGCTCAGAAGGCGCTGAAATTACGTTTGAAATTGTTGATCATGATGAAACGTTTACCGTATTTACAACTCGTCCAGATACACTTTTTGGTGCAACATATGCTGTTTTATCACCTGAACATCCTTTAATCGATGACATTGTAAGCAATGAACAAAAGGAAGCAGTTCAAAACTATATAAAAGAAGTACAATCTAAGTCAGACCTTGAACGCACAGATTTAGCGAAAGAAAAAACAGGTGTCTTTACAGGAGCCTATGCAATTAATCCAGCGAATAATGAAAAAATGCCAATTTGGATAGCAGATTATGTTCTTATGTCTTATGGAACTGGTTCCATAATGGCGGTTCCCGCCCATGATGAACGTGACTATGAATTTGCAACTAAATTCGAACTGCCGATTGTTCAAGTCGTTGAAGGTGGAGATATCTCCAAGGAAGCTTATGTTGGGGATGGAAAGCATATCAATTCTGACTTTTTAGATGGCTTGGATAAAGATGATGCAATTTCGAAAATGATTGACTGGTTAGAAGAAAATAATAAAGGTGAGAAAAAGGTAACTTACCGCCTGCGTGATTGGTTATTTTCAAGACAACGATACTGGGGTGAACCAATCCCGATTATTCATTGGGAAGATGGAACAATGTCAGCTGTACCTGAAGAAGAACTACCCCTTGAACTTCCAGAACTAGATCAAATAAAACCTTCTGGAACGGGCGAATCTCCACTAGCAAATAGTGATTGGGTTCATGTCGTAGACCCTGAAACGGGAATGAAGGGACGTAGAGAAACGAATACAATGCCACAATGGGCTGGTAGCTGCTGGTATTTCTTACGCTTTATTGATCCGGGTAACGAAGAAGTGCTTGCTGATAAAAAAGCTCTAGAAAAATGGTTGCCGGTTGATCTTTATATTGGTGGAGCTGAGCATGCTGTTCTTCATCTACTATACGCCCGGTTTTGGCATAAGTTTTTATATGATATTGGTGTAGTTCCAACGAAAGAACCTTTCCAGAAGTTGTTTAACCAAGGAATGATTCTTGGAGAAGGCCATGAAAAAATGAGTAAATCAAAAGGAAATGTCGTTAATCCTGATGATATTATTTCTTCTCATGGTGCAGATACACTACGTTTATATGAGATGTTTATGGGTCCTTTAGATGCGGATGTTTCCTGGTCAACAACGGGACTTGACGGTTCACGCCGCTTTTTAGACCGCGTATGGCGTCTATTTATTAATGAAGATGGTAATTTGTCTGATAAAATTACGGAGAAGAGTAATGAAACTTTTCTTGAACGTGTATATCATGAAACGGTGAAGAAAGTAACAGAGGACTTTGATAACTTGCATTTTAATACAGCTATTTCACAAATGATGGTGTTTATTAATGAAGGATATAAAGCAAAAGAACTTCCAAAAGATTATGTGGAAGGATTTGTGAAGCTTCTATCACCAATAGCACCCCATATTTGTGAGGAGTTATGGAATCGTCTAGGTCATTCCGAGACAATCACTTATGAACCATGGCCAGAATATGATGAAGCAAAATTAGTGGAAGATGAAGTGGAAATTGTCTTGCAAGTCATGGGTAAAGTACGTGCAAAAATGAGCGTGGCAAAAGATATTGATAAAAAAGAGCTTGAAAAACAAGCACTGGAAAATGAGAAAATTCAAGAGTGGATTGACGGTAAAACAGTTCGTAAAGTAATTGTTGTACCAGGAAAACTAGTTAATATTGTAGCTAATTAAATTTAAAGAGGCTTCCAAATCGGAAGCCTCTTTAAAATTAGTTGGAATTTTTTATTTATATTTCTGTTTCCAGTCTGTTTGTAAAATGATCCAATCATCATCTTGATAATACCAAAGTGTTTCAATTGTACCTAACGGATCATCATGATCTATACCATTAATCTGCTGGTAACTTTTTAAACCATAACCTTTACTTTTACTAATTAACAAAGGTTCGAAAAATGCAATTGAATCAATCAAAAGGGAAGTTCTTTTTGGCAAATTTCCATGCTCATTGTAAATACCTGAACGAATATATTCTTCCGCACGTTCTTTCAAATCCATAATTATCGGTTTAGTATTAGATGTAATGTATAATTCTGCTTGAAAATCATTTATAAATGCACCACTGACAGATTGAAAAGGTAATTCCAGTTCATTTAGTTCGTTATGTTGGATTGTATGCAAAGTATAATTATAAAGCTCATTACTTCTACCCGTTGCACTTTGAAATAATATCTCATTTATTCCATTTTGTGTGATATCAATAAATTCTAATTTTGGATTATACCCACCTATATAGTTTATTTCCCATTTTTGATTGTTTTTAGTTTCTATTAATGCATATATATCACGATAAAAATTGGAATCAGAAGAAAGAAAAATTCCATACAATTTAATAGTCTCATTAATGTGATCTCCTGTAACATCCTCTTCATATTCTTCTATTAATGTATAGTCTCCTTTTTCTTCGGCTGATATGCTATTTATATTGAATATTAACGTTATTATAATCGAAAATAGACAAATGGAAGTAATTTTTTTCATAAAATCCCTCATTTATTAATGATAAAAATATTTTATGTAGTAAAGTTGATTCTTATACTATAGAAAACATTAATAAT
>DATGTS010000047.1:0-15607 GCA_035301745.1 Candidatus Avamphibacillus sp. | reverse complement strand
ATTCCTAATAACTTCAAAAGCTACCTATGTACTCAAAAATCAATGGGGGATAAGCAATGAACAAAGGACAATTATACCAAGAAATTGCAGAATACAGGGATCGAACCCAACACTTAATTAGTCAATATTGGCATCAATATTCCAATATAAATACATGGTATTTTTGGTTTATTTTACTCAGTATCATTATTTCGCTTGTCATTTTATATTTTGCAATCGATAAAAAACGAATTTTTGAGATTAGCTTTTACGGCTACTCTGTTCATGTATTATGGAGCAAAGCTGACGATGCCTTGGCATCTCACAATTATTTCGTTCATCCACATAGTCTAACCTCTTTCATTCCAAATGGGGTTAATATGACTTCGTTTGTATTACCAATTGCTTTTATGCTTTTGTATCAGTATTGTACCAATCACGGAAAAAACTTTTACTTATGGGCAATAGTCCTCGCGATCATTTTCTCATTTGGTTTTACTTCTTTTGAATCGGCTGTCGGTCTTTTGAAAATGCACAATGGCATGAGTGAATTTTATGTATTCCTGATTGATATTGCGATTGCTTTTATAGCTTACTGGATGACACTATTGTTCCGTTGGGTCAAGCGTCGTTATTTGGAATCACAGGAACAGTGAAGGAAGGGAGAGTTGGCTAGTGTGAATGGTCTTAGAAACAGCTGTACGCATACAAGCTAACTTTCCGCAAAAAGTAATTCCTTTAAAGTCCAATCCATTTTGCGTTCCCCTTATCATTTAAATCTTCTCAACCGGTTTGAAACCAGCTGTTTTTAAATGTTTCATATGATGCTCAAAATTTTGCATGGCATCTGCCGGATCGATATTTTCATAGTTCAGACGGTCCATGATTTCCCGTTCAAAAGCAACCGATAGAACGACTGTATCTTCTCTGTTTCCTGTTGCGGTATTTAATCTATTTTCTGTCGTATTGACAATTACTTTCTCAATCGGTAAGCGTGCAAAGACAATTTTAGCTACTTGCAGGCTCATGCTGCACACATAATCCTGTGTGATGCGGTAATAATTTGTTTTCGTCATTTTTTTCCGGGACAGTCTGCCGGTTTTGGTCAGTGATAGTGCTTTCTCCGGGACAACTTCTTCCGGATTTACGGAAAAAGCCACTTCAACCGTATCATCTGTCTTCACATTCAGTTTGAAGCCGGTCCCCAATTCCTCTAGGACACTGAACGCATTCATTTCTTCTATCACCTGAAGAAAGGCTTCATGTTCCCCTCGCAGCACACGCGCTGCAAGTTCATGCGATTCCTCCCATTCCCGATAATTTGCCGCGTCTTGCTGTTTTGCTTCCATGATCTGCTTTTCCAGCTGCGTACGCTTTCTGTTTTCCAACCGAAACAAGCGATGTATGAAATTGGGAGTGTAATTGTTGGAATTGTCGATTGCCTTGCTTTCCAAAGGGCCGGGATAGGAAGTGTCAAATGGTGCTGGGATTGCTTTTATGTGCTCCCAGTCAATCGATTCAGGAGTGATCTTATGAAGACTTGTGATCATCTGAATGTATTCGTTAAACGTATCAACAGCCGTCTGATTCTCTTCCACTCGCTGCTGTTTGCTCTGACTTGTATTTGTACTGTGTGAACCGGCCTTTTTACTGGAGGATTTTGTGTAATATAAACCTGATCCGGGGATGCCTGCAGAAGTTGTTTTCCTGCCGCTCGAATGGAGTGTACGTCTGAGTCCCTTTGCTCCAAAACTTAACCCGACACCAGTCTTGCCGAAATTGACTCGGGTGTTTTTTCCTATCTTCATGCTTTTACTGAATCTGAAACCCACAGTAAGACCTCCAACATTTATTTTTAATGGCTTTTTAGTCTACTTACCTATTGTTTGTAAATTATAGCATAATCTGAATGGGATATGTTTCCTCTGTTTGATTGGTAGACAATGGGGACCAGTTCGCTCGGACGATAAAATAAGCTCTTCAAGGTCTGAAATCGTACAGTATCTAATTTAAATTGAACAGAGTACACTTCCTTCCTTTTTCTTCGTTCCAATCCCTCTATCCCTTGTTTTTTATAGACTCTCCCCAATCTTGTAATGGTGTTTGCGACGGCATATTGTATTTTTTGTCAATAATTTATATCCAAGATTCTCATGTAAATACTCGGTAACAAGCTTTATTTTAAATTCCTCACTATATTTAGCCATAAAAAACACCCCTAAAAGTTAGTTTTCTACTCTAACTTTTGGGGGGCAGTACCGTCAGAATGCTCTTTTTTCCTTTTTGAGATTAAAATAGATGTCTAAGTGAAAAAATAACCATCTCTGCGCATAAGAGGCTCAGTACCTAAAACTCCCATTCATTCATAAACTCGCAAAACGCATTAACGACTACATTATTTCCTTGCTCCTCTTTATGAATTAACCATGTTTCCCGTTTAACAAATGAACCATCTTTGTGTAAACAGGGATAACTGTGCAAGTTGTCGTCATCTTTCAGTAAAATATTAGGTAAAACAGCATATCCAAGTCCGTTTAACACTAATTCTTTACAAGTTTCCATATTGTCCACCCGCATTGTTATAGAGGGGAGACTGTCATAGTTTTCATACCACCAATTATCCATAAGTGATTTTAAAGAGGTATCGGTGTTGTAATAAATTCTTGGGAGATTTGGTAAATTGCTGAGATCAATTTCTTCTTTTGAAACAATTAACAGCTTTTCTTCCATCAGCAGATTTTTAACATGAGAAAAATTGTACGATCCGCGCAATATGCCGATTTGGGACTGGTCTTTATAGATGGCATTAAATACATCCTCACTCCAACCTGTAATTACATGAAATTCTACTAACGGATACTTTTCATTAAATTCACTTAAAATAGCCGGCAGTTTATATCTAGAAAAAATACTGGAAGCACTAATCCTTAATGTTCCCTGCACTTTATTTTCAAAGTTCAGTACGCTTTCCCTCGTTTGTTGCAACTCCTTAAGCATTCTAGTTGAATAATCCGCGAGAAACTCACCTTGAGGAGTAAGTGCGATACCGCGGTGTCCTCTGTATGCGATTTTCACACCAAATGCTTCCTCTAATTTATTTAATCGATACGTGATGGCCGGTTGAGATATCCGTAAGTATTCCGCGGTTTTGGTAATGTTTTTATATTCGAATAAAGCTGAAAGCATAGACCAATCTATATCATCCATTTTATCACCTCATTTTGAGAAGTTTATAACTAATTGTCTATATCCATAATACGCTTAAATTTTGGATAATTGAATAAAACTATTTTAGCATATAAATAAATTTTATGATATTCAATAAAAAATAAATATTTTATTTATTGCGATTGTTTTAATATACTATATTCATACCATGGTATCAATACATTTTGAAGAGGTGTCTGTTTTGACCATTCATACACAATTATACAAAGTCCCAAGCGTACTGATGCGGGGAGGAACCAGTCGGGGGCTGATCATCAAAGATTCAGACTTACCGCGTGACTCGGTGAAAAGGGATCAAGTCATAACGAAAATTTATGGAAGTTCGGAAAATGGCCAAATAGACGGCGTAGGTGGAGGAACATCATTAACGAGCAAATTGGCAATAGTCGGTATGACTGAGAAGGCTGAATGTGACATTTTTTATACATTTGGCCAGGTAGACATTCAAAGCAAAAAGGTAGATTATAATGTTACATGTGGCAACATGGCAGCTGCTGTAGGATTGTTTGCCGCAGAGGAAGGATTGGTAGTATTAAGAGAAGGGATCACAAAGGTTAAAATCTTTAATACGAACACAAATAAAATGATGGAAGTCGAAATACCGGTCAAAGATGGAAAGGTTGTTCAAAAGGGTAATTTTCATATCTCTGGAGTATCTGGTTCAGGTGCGAAAATTATGGTAAACTTCCTGGATTCAGGTGGGGCGATAACTGGTGATTTGCTGCCGACGGGAAATGTTATAGACTATATAAAAGGAAAAAATACCGGAAGTATCCCTGTGAGTATTATTGATATTGGTAATTTACTTGTTTTTGTAAGAGCAAAAGACTTTGGAATAGAGGGTGATGAGCTTTCCGCTGAAATAAATAATAATCCATTGCTCATGGAACAGATTGAGGATATTCGCGTTAAGTGTGGGAAACGTATCGGATTGTTTGGTTCACATGAAATTGTCACACCAGAAACGCATGCATTACCAAAAATTGTTCTCGTTAACGAAGCAAAAGCGTATATCGATGAAAATGGCAATAAAGTTGGGGCAAGTGAGCTTGATATTGTCGGAAGATATATAACAATGGGCAAATTACACAGGGCTTTTGCGGTTAGTGGTGCAATTGGATTAGGAACTGCTTGTCAAATAGTCGGAACTATACCAAACCAATTGAAAAAATCAACAGAGAATAATGAAGTTACAATCGGTCATCCAACGGGAACGATCGGCGTAAATGTCGAGATAGCAAAAGATGATTCAGGTTATAAATTAATCAAAGGTGGGACAGGGAGAACGGCCAGGAGAATCATGGAAGGGTCTGCAATTGTTCCTGCAGAATTGATGAATTAAGCTTTAATCAAAAAGGAGGCGCATCATGAAACGTTTATTATTAGGCTTTATGTTGGTATTGGTTTTGATTTTTAGCGGTTGCAGTATGGAAAGCTCGAGTGCGAAGGAAGTTTACCCGTCCCACCCGGTTGAAGTAGTTGTACCGTTCGGAGAAGGAAGTGCAAGTGATACATTTGCCAGAAAGTATTCCGATCTGTTGTCCAAAACATCTGGTCACCAATTTCAGCCGATTAACAAAGACGGCAGTGGTGGATTACTGGGGATGCTTCATGCTTATAAGCAGGATAGTGACGGTTATACTGTACTGGAAATAACTCCGTCCCATGTGATTGCTGACGTCCTAGGAAGAGGGAAGGATATAAAAATTTTGGAAGATTTTGAGCCAATTGCTCATATTCAAAGTGATATTTACGTTTTATCAGTAGCGAAGAATAGTGATATTAAATCGTATGACGATTTAATTAAAAAAGGGAAGAAGTCAGGATTGACATTTGCCGGTGTAAGCCCCGGAGGATTAGATGATTTAACAATTAATGCTTTTGCTAAAAAGGCTGGCATTAAAACAAGATTTATACCATATCCGTCAGGGGCGGCAGTAAAAGCAGCAGCCTTAGGTGGGGAAGTTGATATTTATTTGGACAAGATTGTAAACGTTGTCAGTTATATTAAATCAGACAAAGTACGCCCGATTGTAGTCTTTCATGAGGATCGTATTGAACAAATTGATGAATTAAAAGATGTGCCAACAACAGTGGAAAATGGCATTGATATGACAATCGGATCATGGAGAGGCTTTGTAATTAAAAAAGGGGCTCCAGATGATGTGAAGGAATATTTAACGAAGCAAATGGAAGCGGCTTTTGAAACTGATGAATATAAACAATTTGCTAAGGAAAATCTTGTCAACATTGGAGAAGAATATTTAGGTCCAGGGGAATTTACTGAAAAGCTAAGAAAAGAATACGAGGAATTTGATGAAATAAGTAAGGAAATTGGTCTAAAGTAGAGTTTTGCGCACTGAATATTCCTATTATTTTGTATAATAGTGTATCCTTAGGAGGTAGAATATGGGCGGAATTGTTTTTACTCTTATATTGTTAGTTGTGTTTAGTTACTTTTTTATACTATCATTCGGCATCACGGATTTTCGAGAAGTAGATCCTGTAGGTGCCGCGGGTTTTCCACAGTTTATTTTGGCTTTGTTAGTCTTGTTGCTTGTTATATCGTTGTTTAACACAATTAAGCAATATATGAAAAACAAAGGGCAAGATTCGGATAAGACCCCGAAAAGTGTATTAGTTATCTTTTTAGGGTTAATTATCTCTATAGCACTCTTTATCATTCTACTACAAGTTATTGGATTTTTGTGTGCAAGCTTACTTTTAACATTAGGGATGCTTCTCATTTTAGGGGAAAGAAAAAAGATAAGGATAGCATTGTTAACGTTATTTGTGCCAACCGGTTTTACTGTACTTTTCGGTGTATTGTTAAGTATTCCTTTACCAAGAGGAACGGGGATTTTTATGGCTATTAGTCGGCTTTTTTATTAATAAGCATTCGGGAAGGTTTGTATGATTAAATATCTATATTGGCTTCTTGAACATAAGCTTAAAGGAGTGAAGTTATGGATTTTGGATTATTAGGAGAGGCTTTTATTATAGCCTTTGAACCGACAAATATATTACTAATTTTACTTGGGATGATGATGGGAATTTTCTTCGGTGCATTACCTGGAATTGGTTCATCGATGGCAATTGTTCTCGTACTCCCATTCACATATTTTATGGGAGTAATCCCCTCCATCTTATTGTTAGTTACGATCTATGTTGGATCAACATACGGTGGTTCCATCACATCCATTTTATTTAACACCCCGGGGACACCGGAATCTGTAGCGACAACATTCGATGGATATCCGATGGCTCAACAAGGAAATGCTAGTCGAGCTTTAGGTCTGGCCATCAGTGCATCTGCGTTCGGCGGAATATTTGCAGTAATTGTGATGCTATTACTGTCACCATCTTTATCGCAATTAGCCTTGAAAATTCAATCTGCTGAATACTTTGCTTTGACTTTTCTGGGTATTGCGGTCATTTCCTCAATCGGATCAAAAAGTGTTGTAAAAGCATTGGCCTCAGGGCTGATTGGTCTATTTATTGCGACAATAGGTCTGGATCCAATTAGTGCCACAGAACGCTTCACATTTGATTCAATTGAGTTCATGAATGGCGTTGACTTTATCCCCATTATGATCGGTGCTTTTGCTTTGGGAGAAGTTTTTTCACAAGTTACTTCCAATGATAGTCTAAAATTAAGCGGGAAAGAGAAACCCAACTTAATCGGATTTAAATTAAAAGAGTTTTTTGTTCATAAATGGGTAGCATTGCGATCGGCTGTAATTGGAACTGTGATCGGAATATTGCCAGGGACGGGTGGATCAATAGCTTCATTTGTTAGTTATGGGATCGCTATGAGAACGAGTAAAAATTCTGAGGAGTTTGGAAAAGGTTGCGAGGAAGGGGTAGTAGCACCAGAAACATCTAATAACGCAGCTGCCGGCGGTGCCATGATCCCAACTCTTATACTTGGTATCCCTGGTAGCCCAACAACCGCGGTTATTTTAGCTGCATTAATTTTACAAGGGATGCAGCCAGGTCCACAATTATTATCTGATCAACCGATTTTGTTGTATGCAATTTTCTTTGCCATGTTAATAGCAAGTATTTTAACCTTTGTCGGCGGAAGGCTTGGGATTAAATCCTTTGCTGTTCTATTAAAACTACCATACGCTATTCTAGCAACATTTATTATTATGCTTTCTCTAGTTGGATCCTTCGCCGTGGATAATAATTTAATGAACGTTTGGATTATGTTACTTTTCGGTATCATCGGGTTTTTCATGAAAAAATACGACTACTCAGCCGCGGCACTAATTCTTGGATTAGTACTTGGACCAATGATGGAAGAATCGTTCCGAAGACAACTATTAATTACTAATGGGGATTATTTATCTATCATCACCTCCCCGGTTGCTGCGATTATTTTGTTTTTTGCGCTTGTTTCGTTGTTTTTACCATTCTTCACTGGAAAAAAGAAAAAAGAGGTATGATTATAACGGAAAACAACAAAAAAGTAACCATCCATTGAACGCCTAGCAAGCATTTGGGCTTGTTACTTTTCTGACTTAAACTTGTGAGCTGCCTCTTTGAAGGGCTATTGCACATTAGACCGCACCATGTTTCTGCATGGTCGGTCTTTTATTTATCATATGGTTTTCTGCGCTTAGTATACCTCATTTTCCCTACAATATAAACATGTTCAATCTTAAGTTTACCATTTTTCTACTCAAAAGCTGAGCCTACTCTTTTTCTATATAGCCGCAGATATATTTTAACCCGATTACATTAGAGGCGGACTAATTTAGACATCTCAAAAAGACGTCCTCAAAGCAAGTTTTTTGAAATCTATGCAGTTCATTCAAAGTTCAAAGGTAAGCTGTAGGGGATTTGTTGGCCTTTCTGAAAATGACTTTAGTAGTGTTTTGTGGCAGGAAGGCGAAGGAAGAGATATAAAAAAAGGCAGGGAATCAGTCTGTTTATCTTCATATTTCTCGGTATACCTGCTTGAACCTCTGTGTATGTACTTTCCATTCCGGGATTTCAGGGCTCAGTGTTAAACTTTTTTATTCAAACTATATGGCATGTATAGTTTAAAAATATCACGGAAGTAAACAATTTATTCTAATTTTATTCAATAAAAAACTGTGTAAGGAAGAAATGTACATGCTCTTACTTACGCAGTTAATATTTCTTCGTAGGAAGTGATATTTTCTACCTTAGAAATCTGATATTCAGGAAATATATTAAAAATGAATAAATTCTATTTCGTGAAATCAATTTTCTCCTTGTTTTGCCTTTTGGATTCTTTACTCATGAGCTTTAAACGGATCACTTTTTTTAAAAAAATCAGGAATTGATTTAAAATTGCTCTTTTAATCAATGACTGCTTGCATATGAGCCTTTGTCACGGACCAATGTGTAGCAGATCAATATTTCTTTTGATCTTTAATATAAATGATTTTCGGGGATTCGTGTTTAACTCCTAAATCTGCTTCAATTTTATTCGAAACAGGACGGGATTCTTTAACCTTTACTAACGAATAATCTATATTTTCATTTGGATGTTCTTGTATGTAAGGAAGGCTACAATTAGTACAAACAATAATGATAAATTTTTAACAAAAAACGGTGCATTCAGAGATGCAAAAAGAAAAGCTGGTATTCCAAACTCATCTCAACACAAAAAGCCAGTATATATATGATGCAACAAGTGAAAATAGATTGGTGAATGAGTTTGAAGTTAACGGTAAGAAAAAATATCTTATTCGGCATGATAATGATAAATTTGGAAGAGGACCTTATTTTCATGGTGCTGATGATTTAAAAGGAAGCCCTTTAGAGAAAGGAAGATACAATCAATATCCTGGACACCATCCCGAAGATTTTGAAGGATATAAGGAATAATATATAGTTTATGTGAGGGTGATAAATTTTGAATAACGCTAAAAGTAATAAATTCGAGTTTCTTAAAAGAAGGAATAGGCGAAATAACCTTATAAAGAAATTATCAAATTTTACTTCAGTTACCTATGAATCTTTGATGGAAGCAGATATAAACGATTTATTCTGTAAAAAAGTTTTTGACCTGCTGTCTACGTTAACGAATAAGGTAAGTATAAAAGAAGAGAACTATATGGATAATATCAAAACCTCAATCCAGTTAATTGAAAAAACTTTAAAAAATAGCAACTTATCCAATAGCAGTAGCAGGGTATTACTTTTTAGAGATGAAGAAATTGAAGCTGTGCAAATTAATATAAATGAATTATACAATCATTTGAATAAAATACTTGATATTACAAAGTTCACTATAGGATATGCTGATTTTATACTTGTTTCTGATAATCTGGACTTCGGTATTTGTATTGAAAGGACAGAATATCAATATGAAATGTATATTTGGGGAGTGGGCGAACTAGAGAATTAATAAGATATACAAAAACGAAACAAGATACATAATTAAAATGAATTGGTGGAGAGGCTGGTCAATTGTTTAACCATAATATAAAGTTCAGATATTAATAGTGGTTCGTTGAACTATGCGAAGGAGCCTAGAGGAAATGTTCTTTACGGTAGCCACAGGCATAAGTACGGAATTTATAAAAAAGTATCGTAACAAAATCCAAAAGTCTTAAAAGGGTTAAGATACGAGGAGTGGTAGATTTGGAGTTCTTTTCCATCTTTTTTATTTATATTTTATAATTTTTCTTTTTACAGTAGCCTTTGTGTTCGGTGAACAAATAACGAATTTAACGATGAATCATTACTTAACCTATAAAGATAAAATAACTGACCTTGAGGATAAATAAAACCGGAAATATCCTTTTATTGTTAAAATAACCGGAACTTGTGAGGGGGATTCGTTATGAAAAAAATGATGTTTTTCATTCTGGTTCTAGCGGCACTGCTTATATTTCCGTTACCAGCATTGGCAGTGGACTATTCGATTGATCAGATGCAAATTGACGCGTACTTATTGGATGATGGAAACGTGAATGTGACGGAAAAACAAACGTATGTATTTGAAGGGGAATTTAACGGGATAACCCGGTCACTTATTCCGAAAGAGGGAACAAAGATTGTCAATGTTGAAGCTACCGAAAATGGAGAAAAACGAAAGATTGTACAAGAAGACAATGAATATAAAATTTACCGAAGCGGCAAAGATGAGCAGGTGACGATTGAGCTCAGTTATACAATAGAAGGCGGCGTCGACCGCTATACGGATGTTGCACAGTTCTACTGGCCATTTTTTGATAAAAGTAATGAATCGGATTATGAACAGCTGGATGTGTTCATCCACCCACCTGAGCCGACAGACAACGTAATTGCCTTTGGCTATGATGAGGCGATGGATACAGCGAAAACGGAAGCGGACGGCACAGCCCATTTTGCTATGGGAAATGTGCCTGAAGGGGAAAATGGCGATATTCGTGTCGCTTATGATGCAACACTTTTTCCAAATGCTGATTTAACAGCGGATAAACCAATGCGGGATGAGATTCTGCAGGATAAAGCGGATCAGGAAGCAAAACAGGCGGCCTTTGAAAAACGGAAAAGCTTTTTAGACCGACTCGCTCCGTATATGATAGGTGTTTTTGTCGTTTATTTCTTTGTATTGCTTCTTTCTGCTTGGCGGAAGAAGCAAGCAACGGATATGGAAATCCGGCGAACCGTTTCGAAACCGTATTTCGTCCCCAAAGCGGAGATGAGTATGCCGGCGACAATTTCTTTTATGCGTTCCGGAATGCTAGGGGCAGAAGGCTTAACAGCATCTTTTCTAGATCTTGTCCGTAAAGGTTATGTGAAGCAAGAAGCGGACGATATGTTTACTGTCTCGCACCGCAACACGGACGATGACCATGAAAAACATCTGATCCACTGGCTGTTTGATAAAGTTGGAAAAGCGGGCACATTTCGCTTCGCAGATCTGAAAGCATATACCGAGAAAAAATCCAATCAATCCACGTATAGGAAGGATTACCAAACTTGGCAGCAAGCGGTCCGCAAAGAAGTCACAAGCAGCAATTTATATAAGAAAAAGACATCGATGCGTATATGGGTGGCGTTATCAGGGATATTTTTAATATTGCCGCTCATTTTTTTCGCAATTCATTATTTGTTCATGTGGATGTTCTTTTCGCTTCTGCTAGGTTTACTGCTGATCATGTTTGCGGGCTTATATCATCCGAAAACGCTCAAAGGCGGCAGAATCAAGTACCAGTGGAAAGCTTTTCAGGAAAAATATCCGCAGCTAGAGAGCGATACTTGGAATGAACAATTGGATGATGATCAAAAACGTGCCTTCATTTATGGGATTGGCATAAATGATAAACAAATCAAAAAGAAAAATAAGCAACTGCTGGAGCCGGTCGCTGGAGTTACACCTGCGAACGCTGATCTGCTTGCTTTTATAATCATAGCATCCTCATTAAACAGAAATTTTTCTCATGCGAATAGCACCGCATCAGCCACATCGACAGGTGGCACTCCCGGCGGGGGTGCTGGCGTCGGTGGAGGCGGCGGAGGATCTGGTGCGTTTTGATTGAGATGGGCGAGGTTCCTTGGACTCTGGAATTTAGAGTCTGGGGGCCTGTTTTTTTATTTTCCAACTGAAGCAGTCTCAAGGTCTGAAATCGTACGATAATGTGAACCCTAGTCTTGAGGTGAAAATATTGATGGATGTTATCGGATTCAGTTTATTTTTTATGATGTTTTAGGCATACCAATCATGTTCGCGATATCACTCCTGCGTGACCCATCAAAAGTCGAATGGCCTATTGTAGAAATAGATAATGAGAGGAATAAGTGTGAAAGCTATATCGAAATAAGGCTATATGATGCCATGTTATTTAATGGCTATGATGCGAAAACGCAAGTTCCTTGTGGCAGCTATAGAATTGATCTGGCTCTTCCCAAGTATAGGCTTGCGATTGAATGTGATGGCAAAGCATTCCATTCAACGAAAGAACAAAAGGCTCATGACTGTCGCAAGAATGCCTATTTGAGGAAGAACGGTTGGAAAGTGCTACGTTTTTCGGGAAGCCGGATTCATAAGGATTTGGTGGGTGTACTTAGCAAAATTGAGAATGAAGTGAGTGCATGAAAAATTAGCAATTATTCGTTTGGCGGCGAGTCATTAGTGGAGAAGGGATCTTGCTGACCATGTAATTTGAATGTTCAATAAATTTGTTTAACGAATGAAGAATTGATATAATGTAAACAGACACACCTCTTCATATAGCCTCACCAATTATTCTCCATAGGAAGTGATAATTTGACTATCGCACTAATAGTTAAAGAAGATGCTTCAATCTATTCCTGCACGACACATAGTAAAATTGAAAATCCACATGACAAATTTTTCAAAGAAACACTTGGAAATGTTGAGGTGACTAAAAGTTTTTTGCATAACTATTTGCCGCCAAATGTAATGGAAGTCCTGGACGTAGATACATTAGAACTGCAAAAAGACAGTTTTATTAACAAAGAATTGGAAGAAGGTTTTTCAGATCTACTCTTCAGTGCGGATATAGAGGACAGTGAAGGATATGTATATTTTCTGTTTGAGCACAAGAGTAATCCCGATAAAGCAGTCGCTTTTCAGCTTCTAAAATATATAGCTGAAATTTGGAATACGAAGATGACAAAAGAAAAAGAGGATCAGTTGCCGGTCATACTTCCACTTGTCATCTATCACGGTGCAAGCAGCTGGAACATTGAAACAGCGATCGGTGATATGATAACGGGGTATAAAGACCTTTCAACAGAAATACGCAATTTTGTTCCGGATTATCAGTATTTGATTTATGATATATCAAAGTACACAGACCAGGAGGTAAAAGGCGAAGCACGGGTCAGAATATTATTTACGTTATTCCGGGATGTGCAAAAGGCGGAAAATGCCCAGGAACTGCTGAAGATAATTGCTAAGGCAGTGCATTATTTGCAGGAATTAGACGATAAACAGACAGGTATGGAATATTTTGAGACGTTCATGCGCTATATATTCAGCGCAGCAAAGAATTTAACGCGGGAAGATGCTGCTGAAATCGTAAAGAAAGTTGAAAAAGACTATCCGGAAGGGAGCGAAATTGTGATGACTTTAGCAGATATTTTGCGGGAGGAAGGCGAAGCGCAGGGTGTTAGAAAAGTGGCACTTGAGATGCTGAGAAAAGGTTTCACAGTTGAACTGGTCGCCGAGATTACTCATATGGATGTTAAGGAAATCAAAAAATTGAAAGAGCAACAGTCCAAGTGAAATTATCCCTCGAGTATGGTTATAGCTCCGGGCTATGAAGGTTAATCGGGATTTAAGACGTTCATGCGCTATATATTCCTCCGGAAGGGAGCGAACTTGTGATGACTTTAGCAGATGTTTTGCGGGAGGAAGGAAAAGAAGAAGGTAAAAAAAGAAGGAATAAAGGCAGAAGCACTCGAAATGCTGAAAAAAGGATCAAGTATACACTTTGTGGCGGAAGTCACTCATATGGATGTGAAAGAGGTCAAAAGACTTAAAGAAGAAGTTCAATAACCAGGTGCAGAAATATTTCCTCGTAACACCACCTGCAGCACTGTTAATGGCTGCCGCTGGTGTTTTTTTACTTTCATGTAACGAATTTGCGCCTCTATCTTAATCAGGAATAGGGCAGTAACCTATTTACAAGAATTAGACTGATTACCTTGGATAGTGAGAACCAGAACCTTTAGTTCCCCCAGGTACTGCCGTCGTGATAAGCATTTATAAAGAGTCTATCTTTGGTTTCATGCAACCTAATGGAAGATAATCTTTATTCATTGGGTCTATTTGTTACACATATAAGGTTTTTAAAATTAATTTGAAAAGTTCTAGTAACTAAAACAAGGTTCTAAGGATGTGAGTTTTCCGTGGCTGATATACATAAAAATTTGATGGGATGCTTTGTTTTATTCAGCCAATAATGCGGAAAGGAAGAGTCCAAAAAAATACTGTCAAAGGGATGTAGGATGGATTCCTCATCGTTTATTAAAACAGTAAGTATGCCCTCTAACACATACAAAAATTCCTGTCCCTTATGTGCAAAGTTTCTCCCCCCGTTATCTCCTGGATTGAGAGTAATTAAGATAGGAGAAAATAAAGGATTCTCTATTGTACCAGTCAAATCCCTATAAAAAAAATTAGTTTTCATAACAGACGGAGTTGCGATTGTGTTTTTAATTACATTGGAGTAAGTATTGTCTTCGGAAGCCGAGAAAAAGTAACTCGGGTTCACACCCAGTGCTTCAGAAATCTTCTTAAGGGATTCGAGTGTCGCCGATGTTTTTCCATGTTCTAATTGTGATAAAAAGCTGATAGATAGACCTGTTTTTTCCGAGATTTGTTTTAATGTTAATTTTTTATTTTTTCGTAGTTGTTTTATCTTCACACCTAATGTTTCATTCATTGCTTTCTTCCCCTTTTATCAATTTTATTTTACGTTCTTTGGAAATGATTATATCATGTAAAAATAATTTGACAAAATTGAAAGAATATTTTATCATTCAATTACAGGATTTAAGTGACACTTAAATTTTGAAGATTTGAAGGGAGTTGAAAAATATCTAGTTCCAGGAGAAAGTGAACCATTAAATTTTTGGATGACAGACATGTAAGCGGTATCAAAATATCTTTTTTGGCTGTTATGACAGGGGGGGCCTTATGAAAAACAAAGATATGCGGAAAATTCTTATTGCCAGTCTCGTCGGTAGTTCTATTGAATGGTTTGATTACTTTTTATACGGTACTGTAGCGGCTTTGGTTTTTAACCAGGTGTTTTTCGTTAGTGATGATCCGGCTTTTGGAACACTGTATGCGTTTGCGACATTTGCATTAGCATTTTTTATCCGGCCATTTGGAGGCATTATATTTAGTCATATAGGCGATAAAATTGGGAGAAAGAAAACATTAGTACTTACCTTGAGTTTAATGGGTTTTGCTACTTTTGGCATGGGGGTGTTACCTACATATCAAGCAATCGGTATTTGGGCACCTATTCTTCTCATCACGCTTCGCTTAATTCAAGGGTTAGGATTAGGAGGAGAATGGGGAGGTGCGCTACTGCTGGCTGTAGAATATGCTCCTAAAGAGAAAAGAGGTTTATTCGGAAGTGTCCCGCAGATGGGAGTAACTATCGGTATGATTATGGGGACCTTTGCCCTCTCAGTCATGACACTGTTGCCACATGAAGCGTTCATGGCATGGGGGTGGAGAATACCGTTCATATTGAGTGCACTCCTGGTTATTTTTGGTTTATGGATAAGAAAAGGGATAGACGAAACGCCTTCGTTTAAGAAAAACAAGGAATCAGGGAATGTATCTAAAATTCCCATTGCTGATACGTTACGTTTCCACTGGAGAGAAGTGCTAGTAGCAATTGGTGCTAAAGTAGTTGAAACTGCGCCATTTTATATTTTCGGTACT
>DATGTS010000046.1:0-3319 GCA_035301745.1 Candidatus Avamphibacillus sp. | reverse complement strand
GGTAAAGATAGACATATTACATTATAAGATTGTTTTTGAGGAGGGAATCGAATGGCAGATAATCACGATGATGAAAATCAAAAGGACGGGCTGAGTCGCCGCAGATTTATTAAAAATACAGGAATGGTTGCGGGAGGTGTGGTTGGTGGATCACTGCTTGGAGGCGTACTGACCAACCAATTCCAAACAAAACCTGAAACACAAACGAAGAGTGAAAAAACAAATACGAGCTTGCAAGATGCACGAATGTTTTTTAGCCGTAAGGAAGATTTTGAAGTACTTGGAGCTGCTACAGAGCGTATTTTCCCCGAAGATGATAATGGCCCTGGTGCTGTAGAACTTGGGGTACCTTATTTTATTGATAAACAGTTGGCCGGGCAATGGGGTTCCAACACCAAGGCATATATGCGAGATCCTTTTAAACAAGATAAACAAGTTCAAGACTATGAGCATCAAGATCAAGATCAGGATAAGCAAGGACCGAATTCAAGTACACAAGCTCCAACCTCAACACCAAGATATCAGACAAGATTAACCAGAGGGGACATTTTCATTCAAGGACTTAGAAGATTAGAAAAAGAGAGTCAAGACAGATTTGACAAGAAGTTCGTTGATGTTGAAGGAGATCAGCAAGATGAAATATTTGCAGACTTTGAAAAAGGAGAAATCCAGCTGAAAGGTGTTGAAGGTGTAACCTTTTTCAATTTATTGAGACAAACGACGTTAGAAGGTGTGTATGCAGATCCGGTATATGGAGGCAATAAAAATATGCAAGGATGGGTAATGAAAGAATATCCCGGACCACGGGCAGCTTATATTAACGACATAGAAAGTAAAGATTTTATTAAAATGGAACCAAAAAGCTTAAGAGACTATCAAGGTTAACCGGAGGGATATATTATGGCAAAAAAAATGGATAAAGTTGATGTTGTTGTTGTTGGTACCGGATGGGCCGGCGGCATTGTATGCGCTGAGCTTGCTAAAGCAGGACATAAAGTTGTCGCACTTGAGCGGGGAGAAAATAGAAAAACCGCCGATTATACGGGAGTTAAAGATGAACTGCGCTATACCAACCGCTTCGAAATGATGCAGAATTTATCTCATGAAACAGTTACCTCCCGAAATGAAATAGACGAAACAGCACTTCCGATTAGAACGCAGGAGGAAATGATGGCGGGAACGGATCTTGGTGGTGGCGGTGTCCACTGGGCAGGGGCGTCATACCGATGGGATCCCTACGATTTTGAAATATATAGTAAGACAGTCGACAAGTACGGGAAGAAAAAAATACCCGAAGACATGACGATACAAGACTGGGGAATTACTTATGACGAGATGGAAAAGTACTATGATAAATTCGAAAAAACTGCTGGAATCTCTGGTGAAGAGGATCCGCTTGGTCCTGAACGATCAGATGACTACCCAAACCCACCTATGAAGGAAACACCAAGTTTACGTTTGTTTAAGGATGCAGCTAAAAATTTGGGTTATCATCCTTTCCAACTTCCATCTGGTAATATCACGGAAAATTACGAAAATCCGGATGGTCAAGTCATTAATCAATGTCAATATTGCGCTTTTTGTACCCATTATGGTTGTGACTTTGGTGCTAAATCTGATCCGATTGTTACAGTTATCCCAGCAGCGAAAGAAACGGGTGATTTCGAATTAAGAACAAATGCCTATGCACGTCGCGTACTTTATGATGGAGGAAAAGCAAAAGGAATCATGTATGTTGATACAGAGACAGGTCAAGAATACGAACAGCCTGCTGACGTTGTTGTTTTGGCAGCATTTACATTTACAAACAATCGTTTGTTACTGTTATCAGACATAGGCGAGCCATATGACCCTAAAACAAAAAAAGGTGTCATTGGCAGAAACTTTAATGGTCAATTTAATAATGTTCATCTTGGTGCGAGAGGATTTTTTGATGATAAAAAATTCAACCTCTACATGGGCGCAGGTGCACTGGGAGCCACTTTCAGTGATTTTCAAGCTGATCATTTTGATCATTCTGATTTAGACTTTATTCACGGCGGGCAAGTTGAACTTAGGCAATATGGTGACGGTGCAATATCAAGTAACAATGTTCCGAATGATACGCCAAAATGGGGGCCGGAATTTAAGAAAAACTCTATTTTTTATGCAAATCGAACTTTAAATTTATGGTATACCCCTGCGATCATGTCTTATTGGCACAACTATATAGATTTAGATCCAACATATAAAGATGATTTTAACGATCCACTTATTCGAGTTACAAATAAATTCACAGATCAAGATATTAATATCGCGGAGTTCGGTGTTAAAAAGTGTAAAGAAGTCCTGGAAGAAATGGGTGCCGACATCATTGATGAAGATGAAGTACCTAAAGAATTTAATAATGTCTTTTTCGGCGGACATTACGCTGGAGGCGTGATTATGGGGGACGACCCTGAAACATCTGCAGTAAATAACTACTTGCAAATGTGGGATGTAGACAACCTCTTTGTAGTGGGTGGTTCTGCATTTCCTCAATTCGGAGGTATTCATCCAACCCCAACAATCGGAGCGATAGCTTACCGTGCTGCAGAAGGAATTGAGAAATACCTTAAAAATGGAGGTATGTTAGCAGAAGCTAAACGAGAAAAAAGAAATGCGTAATGGTGCGTATTTAATCGAAGATATCATAAATGAAAATATGCTGGTTATACTATAGATAAGTTCGGATAACCCACATAAAAGAGGTGACACCTTTATGGGATTAGCTAATATTGGAGTACCGGGTTTAATTCTTATTATCGTTCTTGCCTTAATCATATTTGGGCCTAAAAAACTACCTGATATCGGCCGGGCGGCAGGACAAACATTACGAGAATTCAAAACTTCGGCTAACGACTTGATGAGTGATGATGATGAATTTACTAAAAGAACAGAGGAAAGCACAGAATCGCTGGAAGAGAAATCCTAATATGCTTTGCTTAGTTAATTAATAGTTCAACCCCAGAAAACGCATCTGGGGTTTTTTCATGTGTTCCTTTTGGCTGCTTAAAGAATTTTGTTTTTTATGAAAAAGACAGTAAATCATGTTATAATTGGTTCGAATCATAAAAAAACAACTATTATCACTCATAAACCGAACGATATAAAAAGTAAAATGGTAATTGTTCGATATTCTGTTGCAAATATACTTCTATTTTGGTATGCTAAAACCATAAAAGAATACGGTTCCTCATATATTTTTGAGAATATGGCTCAAATGTTTCTACCCAGTACCGTAAATACTGGACTATGAGGGAGGATGAATCATTGCTAATAGCAATGATCCGTTTCTGTT
>DATGTS010000045.1:0-9124 GCA_035301745.1 Candidatus Avamphibacillus sp. | reverse complement strand
AGGGGCAGTACCAGCGAAGCTGTCACCAGGGGCAAAGTAGATACGGACTATAATGGAAATTGGTCCATGACTTCATTATATTTATTTTGAGCCTCCGGCAGTGCCAACATCGAATAAACTTCAAGTGATTTTCGACTGTCGTGTCCACTATACGGTTGTATAAAAGCATCATCAACTCCCTGCTTTTTTAACCAAGTTAATAAAAAATGCCGAAGTTTGTGAGGGGATAAAGATTGCGACATCCCTGCCTTCTCCGAATATTTAGCTAAAATTTTTCGAACACCTCTGTCTGTATATTTCTTTCTCCAATTTGATTCAAAAAGATAACTTGCATTTTCTTTTCGCATCGTTTCCATATGCATAACAAGCAATTCTCTGAATGATGGTGGGAAAGGAACCATTCGGTCTTTTGCTCCTTTTCCTTTATTAATCCGAATTTGGCAGCTCGACAAGTCTACGTCTGCTAGTTTAATATGAACTAATTCGCTTACGCGAACGCCTGTGTAAAGGAAAGTTTTAATTATCATCATATGACGGGAATTTTCTCCAGCCCAAACGAAGTCATAATATCGTTTCATTTCCTCTTCTGTTGGTACATAAGGGAGCCTTTTTGGTTTCTGGGTTACTTCTACTTCCAACTCTTCTCTTAAGTGTTGAAATACACGTTTCAAATAATCATAATCTGGATGTTCTCTTCGGAAGTATTTAGCTAGTTGCTTCGCCTTTTTGTTGGCAGATGTTCTTGGTTCCATCATACAGATGCTCCTTTGATTTTAAGTCTTTCTTCCATGTTTAATTCGAACGTCCCGTATGGATTGACATGCGTATAAATCAACGGTGTAAGCGCGCGTAAATCCTCCGATTCCATCAAGTTGAACCATTGTTGTTCAGATAATACCTCTTGAATCATCAAAGTATTAATGTAAACCAAACAATTTTGCAACAAATGCAGGGATAAAACAGCGACTTCTTGATCTTCTAATCGATTGGTGGAAATCTCACCGCCTTTGCCATAAAAAATAAAACTATTGGCAGAGTTCCAGTTCTCCACTACATTGAGCCCTTCGTGGACTTCCCGACGAATGGATTCTGAATGTAAATATTCGCAAAGAAATATGGTTTTAATGGCTTTACCCAGCTCTGCCAAAGCTTGGTAAGTTGGATGTTTTAGATTATTTCTTGTAAAACGCTTCAAGATGGCTTCTGTTTCGGCTGTCCCTAACCGGAGCGCTGTCGCATATTTAATCATCTGGTCATATTGTTTTCGGATTAAATCCCAATTGATGGGACGAGTAAGAACGGGTTGAAGGTTAGGGTAAGCATCTGGACGACCAGGTTCCGGGCGATATAATTTCTGTCGATGAATGGATTTTAGGCGTGGCATAAGCTGAAAACCAAGTAAATGGCAAAAAGCAAAAGCCACTTCACTCTGGCCATGAGTATCGACATAGTTTTTTTCAACGTCCATGTTTGTGCAATGATGCAGGACACCTTCAATCATGGCCGCAACTTCGGATGAAGAGCAGGATTTCAACTGTGAATAGATGCAGGTAGAATTTTTCTCTACATGCCAATAAATCATCACTCCGCGCCCGCGGTAACGAATATGCCACTCTGTCATCAAATTTTGATCCCAAGCACCAAACTTTTTGGCATCAGACGCACAAGACGTTGTGCCTTCTCCCCATATCTTCTGGATTCGGTTGTTTAAAATGGCATTAACCACTTCAGCTGTGGCTTTTTTTATATTGTCTTTATGAATAAATTTTCTGCGGGTATATAATAAATTTTTAAAGCTTTCTCCATAGTTTCCGGCAGCGACACGTTTCAAACCAGTATTGGTCCCCAAACCATAAAGTGATAAAATAAGACGTTTTTGAACAGCCGATCGGTCGAGTGTCTCCCGAACAGCAGTGGTTTGGAAGTAATCCGTAAAGTGGACGCGCAAATCAACTTCTTTTAAAACATCCAGTAAATTCGTCATCGGCCAGCGATGCAATATTTCTGCTTTCAGTTGTGGTAAATGCAGTGGTTTCGGTTGGGCTTGCAAAGGAGATACAGAAATCCAACCGTTGCCTTTTGTCGTGACATGTACATTCGGGTTTTTAGGGAGCCCTTGGTCCAATTTTTCCAAACCTTGTTTCATGTCTCGCTTTAATTTTTCAATAAGTTTCTCCGGGTTTAAAGGTTGTTTTAAAGCTGCGTAATTTTCCGTCCGGCGTTCTTCAAAGTCATGCGGCAGGTCGTCATCCGGATTTCGGTAACGGTCAGCTCCAATTACCCAAACTTCTTTGCACCGGAGCTTTTCACGCAAAGCCTGAAGCACGTTAATCTCATAATTGATGCGATTTATCCGTTTGTTGCCTTGTCTGTCTTGTTCAATCATCAAATCTCGCCACTTGGGACGGATAATCCCTTCAATTGGTGTTTGTTCAGACAACGCTATGTAATGTTGTCCCGTCTTAGCGTAAGTTTGGATAAGGGATAAAGCGTCCATAACTGGACGGTGAACCTCATTGTTGGAATGAAATTCGAGAAGGTTAAGAATTTCAGGAACCATACGCCGGTAATGGCTGCTGTATGAAGCACGAATGACGGTATGAACTTTCTTTTGATAACCTGTTCCGGTATGTTTATATTCTTGTACTAAATCTTTCAATGTCTGTTCTTTCACCACCGGGTAAAGAACATCCTTTATCTTGCCATCAGGATGCTCTAAAGCAGCATCTGCGATGTTATACAAAAGAGCGGACTTGCCGGTAACCCGTCTTAAGTCTTTTAAAATCTCTTGATCTATTTTTCGCTCAGCATTTACTCCAATACGATGGATGATTAGAATTAATAAATCGATTAAACTATCCGTAATCTCCCGGCCACGGTACCAAAAAAATATAGCAAGAAGTGTATAACGAATCGAAGCAGGGTGCCGTCGGATTTCCCGAAGTTCTTCCGTCGCTACTCGCTGTCGATATTTATGGAGTATCTTTTGTGAGATACCTTTAAAAAGATTCTGGGGCAAATCTAAATGACGGATGGTCCGTAATTTACGTAATTCCTGCAGCACACTTTCTAGACCAACACGGCTGGGATCTGACTTTAATTCCCGAAAGGTCATCGGCTTATTTTCCGCAGCAGGCTTCGATAATTCTCCTGCATCATCCAGTTCATCATTTCTTGTTATATTATCAAGAAGGACATCCAAATTTTCAATAGAAGACAATGGTATCTTTTCATAAACAGATTGAAAAAACTTGTCTTCATAAGCGTAAAGGGCAGAGCGGACAATGCGTTTAACACGCTGAGGAGACGGAGGTTCAATCTTGCGTTCCCGAAACTGGAAGTAAGCATGTTCTTCGAGGGAATCAAACGCGTGGTCATCGTTCATCGCATGCTGTTCTAACCAGTTTCCGATGGATGTTGCATCTTGTACGGTTGCCTCCCGAAAACCAAAAAAATCGCGAATTTGAGCACGATGATATTTAATGGTTCGGCCATTCCAATTGTATTGGCTGTACAAAGATGGTTCTATTTCCATTTGCTTGGCTATGAATTGAACAATGGCATCTGGAACTTCATGTTTGTATGTAGGAAAACGAGCCTCATGTTGAAATACTTTTAATAAAGTAGCAAATCCTAGCCGTGTTGTTCCCGTTTTGTTCCCAATGAGTTCCATTTCATTGGGAAGCAAAGTAAAATGTTCAACCAATTCATCCATTTCCCATTTCTGTTGCATCATTAGCTCCTCCTCAAAAAGTTCCTAGAAACATGAGTACCGGAACTTTTTCATTTATTTTAAGTATATAGGAGCCGTATATCGGAAACAACATGCTTTTTATACAAGTAAGTTCTGTATCTAGAATAATTTTCGGAACTTTTAAGCAAAAAATTAAGAAGAACTTATATAAATTCTACTTTGCCCCTGATGACAGCTTCGCTGGTACTACCCCGACTAATAACGTTTAACTTACTAGATACAATAATTATATCTAGCAAGTTAATAAAAAACACTTCTTATCACACCTTATCAGTAGTAAGCTTTCTAGTATTATTCCTAATAACATTCAGAACAAATACAATTTATGACCTGCGAGTATATAATCATTACAATATTACTTATATATATTTTTGGATATAGTTATAACCATTTTGGATATGTTCTTTCATATACGTTTTTGCACTTTCTTTACTTTTCCTTTCAATTGCATTAATAATTTTTTTATGTTCTTTATAAATTTCATTTTTTCTTTCTTCACTATATGAAGAAACATTTCGATTATGAATAATTACTTCTCGTATTTGTTTCATGAATCCATTCAATAATTTATTGTTAGCACAATTTAGAATTACATCATGAATACGTGAATTAATCTTTACGTACTCAGTGTGAGTAGAAGTAAAAGCAGACTTTTCTAATAGATACTTAAGTTCTTCTATCTCCTCGTTTTTAATTTTATTAATTGACAAATCGATAGCTTTTAATTCTAACGCCTCTCTACACTCATAAACATCTGAAATTTCTTGGAAAGAAAATTCTTGTACTATAGTTCCCCTATAGGGAGTCATTTTTATTAAACCTTCTGATAATAACCTACTAAAAGCTTCTCTTATTGGTGTGGCGCTAACATTCAACTGTTCACTTAATTCGGCTTCAATTAATCGAGTTCCTGGTTTAAGTTCTCCTTTAATAATAGCGTGTTTTATATTTTCGTATACAATATAGCTCAATGGAGCTTTTTTAGCTGATTTTATTTTTGAGATATTATTCATTATTCTAGCCTTTCTTTACAAAAAATTTTTTAATATAGGGATAAGCAACTATCATTAAAATTATAATTAGTAGTCCTAAAGCAATTGGACGCGTAACAAATATTCCCAATCCATTATGTGAAGCTATTAGGGATTGTCTCAAATTATCTTCCACTAATGGTCCTAAAACTAAAGCTAATACCAAAGAAGCTGGAGAGTACCCATAATGTTTCATAAAAAAGCCTATAACACCGAAAATAAAAAGTATCCATATTTCCATAATATTATTATTTAAGCTGTATGTTCCAACTGTACAAAGAATTAAGATAATAGGTATTAGTAAACGATAAGGTGTCTTAATTACATAAAGAAACAGCGGTATAGCAATAATATTAACTACTAATAAAGCAATATTTCCTAGGTACATACTCGAAATTATGCCCCAAGAAAATTCTGGATTGTCCTTCATTAATAAAGGACCCGGCTCTAAATCAAACATTAAAAAAGCTCCTAGTAACACCGCCGTAGCTGCAGATCCTGGTATCCCCAAAGTAAGCAAGGGGACCATAGCTCCAGCTGTGGCAGCATTATTAGAACTCTCTGGAGCTATAAGACCTGGTATATGGCCCTTCCCAAATTTTTCTGGCTCTTTAGAAAGTTTTTTCTCTGTTGTATAAGTGAAAAAAGAAGCTATTGTTGCTCCAGCCCCAGGCAAAACTCCAGTAACAAACCCTATAACTGAAGATCTTAAAAAAGAGCCGGTAGAACTTGTAAGTTCTTTTAATTTAGGCCAATTCTGCTTACTCTTCAGAGATAAGTCCATTTTTTCGCCTTCTGAATCTTTATGAGACCCAGCGTAAATTCTATATAATATTTCGCCTATCCCGAATAAGCCTACTGCTACGGGAACAAAGTTAACTCCATCAATTAATTCTGGTGAACCAAATGTGAATCTGGGAACTCCAGTTATAACATCTACACCTATTGTTGCTGCTGCTATACCAATAAGAGCAGAAATAAATCCTTTGAATTTACTTCCTTCTGTCATCCAAACAAGTGTAAGAAGCCCCATGACCATTAACATAAAGTATTCTGGAGGACCAAATTTTAAAGCAAATTCTGTAAATAAGGGAGCAAAAGTAAAAATTAAAATTACACCAATCGTCCCACCAATAAAAGATGAAATAGCTTGAACAATCAAAGCTTTCCCTGCTTTTCCTTGCCTAGCCATTGGATAACCATCAAATGTAGTAACAACGGCAGCTGAATCTCCAGGTGTGTTTATTAGTATAGAAGTAGTTGCTCCTCCATACATAGATCCATAATATATTCCAGCTAGAAATATTATAGCGGAAATTGGCTCTAAAGAAAAAGAGAAAGGCAGCAAAATAGCAATTGCTGCCGAAGCTCCAAATCCTGGGATAATCCCAACAATCATCCCAATAAGCGCACCTATGAAAACTAATAAAACATTTAAAGGGGATATAGCTTCTGAAAAACCTTGAGACATGTTAAGTAAAATTTCGCTCAATATAACCATCCTCATGTATAAATTAAATTATATTCTCTAAAATTCCCTTAGGCAAATGAGTATTTAAAAAATAATCGAACATAAAAAATACAAATATAGTAACAACCACACTAAAAATTAAATTTATTTTCCATTTTCCTTTGTTTAAAAAAACAAGTATGGCAATTGTAAAGAATAAAGTTGATAGCAAAGCACCTAATATATTAAAAAGTAATATATATAAAAAAGTAACTAGCATGACTTTTATCATGTCTATCACATTACTTTTTTCATGCGACTCTTTTCTATCCGCTTTTAATTCTTTTACGAAATTATAGACAGTCATTATTACTAAAATTAAGCCAGTCACCCTAGGTAGAAAACCACCGCCAGGTACACCATCAGAAATAAACTCTAGCTTAAAAGCCAAACTTAAATAAAAAGCAGAACTCAGTAATAAGATTAATGAAAAGAAAATTCTCATATTTATACTATCCCTTTCTTAGAAACCATTATTGATCTACATCTGATTCATCTATATCTGCTTCTTCTAAGCCTTCCTCAAACTTATCACTTGTTTCTTCTAAAAACTCTTTGAAGTCATCTCCAAATAAAGTTCGATCTGACATTCCATTATCTTCAACAAACTTTTTCCATTCGTCAGTTTCAGCAACTTCTTTCATTGTATCAATCCACCATTCTTCAACTTCAGGGTCAACGTCATCTGGTAAAATCACTCCTCTTGGTTGGGACATATTTACATCATAACCAGCCTCTTTAAAGGTTGGAACATCAGGCAAACCTTCAAAGTTATCTTCTCCAGAGTATGCCAACGCCTCCATCTCTCCACCTTCAATATTACCCAATGATCTTTGTGGATTACCTACTATGGCATCTAAACTTCCTGATAATAAAGCGCTTGTTAATTCTCCAGCGTCTTGAAACGGAACATAGTCATAATCAAACCCTGCTTCTTCTCCAAATTGTGTATTAACTATCATTTCATCACTTACTGCTCCATCTCCGCCTAATTTCATAGTTTTTCCTTCTTTAGCTTTATCTACGAAGTCATCAATATCCTCATAATCTGAATCTGCATCAACTAAGAAAAAAAGATCGTCAGCTCCCATTAATGCAATAGGCGTAAATGTATCATACTGAAAATTTGTATCTGAAACTAAAGGTGTAGTGAAAAAACTTCCACTTGTTGGGCCAACATAATACGGATCTCCTTTTTGTGATTCTAAATATCCCCACCCTGTAGCTCCACTTCCACCTTCTTTATTTTCAATTTTTATGTCTCCATCATATAAATCTTTATCATCAATAATGTCCATAATTTCTCTCATATATAAATCGGTACCACCACCAGAACCAAAAGGAATAATCACATTCAAAGTATCTTCAGGATAATCTTCAACATTTACTTCTTTCGACCCTTCCGAACATCCAATTAAAAAAATAAATATACCAGTGAAAAGTATGGATAGTTTAACCCCTTTCATTTCAAATCTCCTTTCTTGTTATTTAATTTTATTCAACTAATACTTCTCCATTTTTAATAACCGTAGTATCATCCACTACTAAAGTAACCCCTGTCATGATTAAATCATAGTGGCATGCTGCTTTTACGTTTCCTCCCAGAGTAACACTTGAACCGATACCAATATGTACAGAACCAAACACTCCTTCATCCTCGAGCATCAAGCCAATAAATTCGCACTCAGGGTTTAATCCAATACCTATCTCAGCAATGTTGTATACATTTTCATCATTTTTAGATTGAAGGTTTTCTTTCAAAATTTGAGCTTGGTTCCCTCCTTCGATAGCAGTAATTAAACCGTCTTCTACATTTACTTCCACATTTTCTTGCAATACACCAATACCAATATACGGAATACTGGCATTACATACTATTTTTCCATTCGCGCTTCCTTCAAGAGGTGAGACATTAGCTTCTACAGTGGGAACAGGAGCGAACTGTCCATTTTCTACCATTCCTGTCATTGCATTGCTCTTTCTCCCTTCAGCAGACATAACTAAATCAGTTCCATGCGATGTTGTTAAATGTATTTGTTTTGCATTCTCCAAAATTGCAGCTACATTTTCACAAGTAGCAGCAGCTTTAGGAAAATCTGCATGGACACCACTGTCGACAAGCATATTCTCATCAAATTGTGTTAACATAATGCCTCGAGATCCATTTTCAACGGCATGTTTTACTGCATACGTATGTGTAATAGAAGTATAAACTGCACTTATAAATACATCACTTTCTTTCATAGCAGCTGCAATATTTACAGGAGGCTCTTCACCATCGGATGACCTCGGCTCCATAATAGTTATAACAGGTTCTGCATCAATAGTATTAACGGCTGTTGCCACGCTCTCTGCAACAGACATCATTTTCGGTTCTGTTATAATCAGCACTTTTTCTCCTTTTTTTACTTGAGCACAAACTTCAGTAACTTGTCTTGCTCCTTTTCCCATTAATATTTTTTGCATTAAAACCGACCCTTTCTGAATAAGTTAGTTATTTTAATAATTACATCTTACAAAAAAAGCGCTTTCAAGTCAATATATAATATATTATATATTATCTGAATATTAGAAATATAATTTATTTTATCCATTTCTATGTGCAAATCTAGGATATTTAACGTTATATTTTAAAATATATTGTTAAAAAATTTTATAGTAACCTTTTAATAATACTATCTAAAATTTGAAACTTTTAGACACATGAAAATAAGAGCTCAAAAAGCTCTTATTTTTTCCTTTCTATTGTTTAAAAGATAGTCTATAATATAATGTACATAATATAACTATATTTTAAACAAAGAAAGGTGTATAAAATGATTATTGGAT
>DATGTS010000044.1:0-11743 GCA_035301745.1 Candidatus Avamphibacillus sp. | reverse complement strand
GGAACAGGAAAAAACACATGCTCAACAGCATCAATCGTTAAAAGAACGAATCGACATTTTAGATGAAAATGGTTTATTAACAAAAGAGATCTGTGATGCGCTTCATCATGTCAGAATAAGCGGGAATCAGGCAGCACACCAGGTGCGCCCTTTCCGTTATTCAGAAGCATTGCTATCATGGGAAGCTATTTATACAATCGTAAAATGGTATATCGAAGTTTACGGTCCTGTGCAAATGATTGTCCCGGAATATCAGGATCCGGCGCTCAATCAGAAAGAACCTTATGACACAGCGGAACTCGAGGCCCGTCTGCAAAATCTCGAAGCGCTGTTAACGGCGTCAGTTAATCAGCCAAAAGACGAAGAAGCCCATAAGGAAACAGCTGCAACAATCCCGACTATTATCCCTATGGATGAGCCGCCTGGTTTTACGACGATCCGAAAAATTACATACAAGGGCATGGAGTTAGCGATTCCTTATTATCTTCGCGATGCATTTTTGCTGCCACAGCGCTTTGCAAAATCTGAGACTTTCCTTATCAGACTTGGCGCAGAACAAGAGGCGCGCATTATGAGTGAACTTCCTAATAACCTGGAGGGATTGCATAAACACGTAAAACGATATAATGCTGGAAATGATGAAACCTTTTTTAACGAGCTTGCAGTCTATATCGAAGAAGAGAACGTTAGAAGGAGACTTGCACTGGCACATCCAGGAGAGCTTTTCCTATTTTATAAGGCAGAACACATCGTTGTGACGGAAGAATTATCCCGAATCCCGCTTAACCGGGAAGCATTTGATAGAATACCAAGTTTGCTAAGGCAGTTAAATGAAGATCAGATTGAAACGGTTGGTCAATTGCCAAGTGAACTCGTCATCCTTGCTAAGTATGACAATGTTGGTATTGGTACGGTTGAAAAGTTGTTTGAGCAGTTGAGGAAAAGGCAGGAAGGTTAGTGGGTCTTTTTGAAAAAACACTGGCACACTGGTGACGGTGCGGGGATCTGGTGAATTTTGATCAATACTTTAGTGGCAGGTTCTTGGACGCTGGTTATTGGGTTCAAGGAGCCTGCTTTTTATTAGACTTCCAGTAACCGTCTTTGTTCAGAAAAAAGATGATTAATAACCGATTAGTCCACAATAGAAACAAATAAAAGTTTACTGCATCACCGCCCACACCGTATAAATTATGGAAAATAGTAATAAGAATGCCATAACAGAATCGCGGAAAATTTAAAGCCATCTAGTTTGGGCACCGTGTACGATTCATTAATTAAGTCGTTGTTTAAATGGACATATGAAATATGGGGCGCTTTACTGGAAACATTACATTGTAGATTTAGCGCAGAGCCCATTGTAAGGGTTCTTTTTATTCTTAAGGAACAATATCACATATTGATGTATCAAATCATGATATAAGTCTAGACACATATGTCACATTGTGATGTATTGTTTTTAGATATATGTATCACTTTATGATATAATCATAAAAATATAGAGGTGTTTGATTGAAGAAAACTGAACAATTAACTGATTCAATGTTTTATATTATGGCTGCTTTAACTAAACCAAGACATGGTTACGCTATTATGAACTTAATGGAAGAAACAACTAATGGGGTAATTACGATAGGCCCTGCTTCAATGTATACGATTATTAAACGGTTATTAAAACAAGAGTGGATTTATTTGCATTACGGATCGGAATTAAGACGTAAAACATACCTGCTTACTGAAAAAGGGAGAAAAGTATTAGAAGATGATCTGAGGCTAAGAAAACTGATGGTTCAATTAGCTGAAGATGGATTGAAGGAGGTTGAAGAATGAAACAAAGAAAGTATATCACATCAGGTGGGTTAGCTTTTTCTGAGGATAAAGACATGGAAAAACTACACCGATTTTCGTTAAAGGGGTGGCATGTCAGTGATTTTAAATTTATGGGGTATACGCTTGAAAAAGGAGAAAGATCAGATTATATCTACAGTGTAGATTATTGTTCGATAAATGAAAGTGAAGAAGAGGAGTATTTTGACCTTTTTTCTTCCGCTGGATGGACCCACGTTACCTCAGAGGGAGATATTCATTTGTTTCGAGCATCCCCTGATACAAAGCCGATTCATAGTGAGTGTGAAACGGTAGCTGAAAAACATGACAATTTAGGAGGTTCCATGAGATGGAGTGCAATCTCGCTGATTTTAATAACAGCGCTTGTATGGCTTGGAACATTTTTAAGCACAGGATCCTTACAAATGATACTGGCTGTAATAGCTGTTATTTTTACTATGATCGCTTTTCCAGCTGCTTGGACTGTAATTACAATATATACTAATAAATCGAAGGCTAAAGGAAACGGAGGCTTAGTTAACTTAACAAAAACTTTACCAATTATTTTCCCTGTTTTATTTGCTGTTATTATTTTGTTGATTTTCGGTAGCTCTGGAAACGCGGGTCGCATCTTGGCATCTATGGTAATTGGGGGTATAGCGTTACCAACCGTTATTTGGGTCGTAATGTCTCTTTATCATAAATTGCGAGGAACGTAAGCCTAGTATAGGAGTATAATTGTGGAAGTGATTATGAGTTTTCACAGGGGAGGCTACTATGGGTCATAAAAAACAGGGGCAGGGAAAAAATCTTATATATGTTTTTTAAGGTTTAGCCTTGATAAGTTTAAAATAATTTAATTGAAAACTTAAAATTTAATGCCTCTAATGCCTCTAATGGCTCTGAAGAATCATAAATTTAAAATTAAAAAATAAACATTACATTGATGGGCGTTATAATGGAATGAAATTGCTTGAATCGGACCAAGCGGACTAGGTCCTAGAATCAAAAGCTAAATGAACCGAAGATGACGATAAAATAAATGAAGTGCTTTCGGTTTTAACAATTACATATGCCCAAATGATTTTAGTTTATACAAAGGGAGAGAGTTTTTATGGAACAAGAAATTGAAAATGCAGAACAAAAGAAAAATATTAAACAAGTCTCATTTAACATCTTAAAATTGATTGGATTTATGATATTAGCACTTGTTCCTTTGCAAATATTAGTTATTCTAATAAGCTTTCAAAATCAATTTTCAACAATGGTAAATAGTGTTCTAGGAATTGTTTATTTCATACTGACTATTATCATAATAATGTTTTTATGGAAAAGATATATTAGGTATTCGAAAGAAAATGTACAAAAAATAGGATTACGTGATTTTGGATTTGCCTTTCTTTTCTTTTTAATCGCACGGGTCATTGCTGTAGTTGGTACATTGTCAATCACATGGATACATGGAGAAGAAACGTCAGCTAATGATGAAGCATTAATGTCAATAACCGAAAATTCAGGGGAATTTTTTGCGTTTTATTTTGTCCTGTTTATATTATCTCTAAGTATCCTTATACCAATAGCGGAAGAATTAACATACAGAGGGATAGGTACTAATTTGTTCTTCAGGAAGAAAAGTTTCTGGCTGCCACTGCTCGTTACTTCGACTGTTTTTGGTCTAGTACATACTCCAACAAACATTATTTCCTTTTTATTATACGGGTTTATGGGGGTTGTTTTTTTCTTAGCTTATTACAGAAGAAAAAATATTTTAGATTCTATGTTAGTACATATATTTAATAATGGTTTAGCCGCAATTGTATTAGCGTTAGACTTTATAGGAGTATTCTAATATTAGGGAATAGGAGTCAAAGGGGATTATGTCGGATGATCAGAATAGAAGTGAAAACAGAAAACAATATTGTGCGGTGAGAGGGAAGGCAAAAAGACTTGCAAAGCTATTGGGACAGCTATTTTCGTAAGTGGTGTAATTGGTAAGGTAATTGAAAAGTTATTTTAAAGTAAAAAATTGATATGCAGGGCCATTTAGTTAAATAACGGAGTTCTAGATTCTTTTTGATTTTTGTGTCATTCCCTTTATTCCCGTACCTATGGCAATATAAATTGGGAAAAAGTATATATGTTTCCACTCGTTCAAATGATATATTTTCAATTTTCATCCATCTGCTATGAAAGCTCCAAAGCCTGATAAAATAATTAGCATCGCGATATATGGTTTCCATCTAAGTACAGCACCATATACGCAATAGGTAAAATGGAAAAGTCAATAGGATTTAGAGGCAGGATCAATTGAAAAATTTTGTATTCGTATGTCCAAAGGGAGAAGGCAATCCCTATAACATCATGGTGGAAAGGGGGCTATGGTTAGTCCTACAAAAAGGATTTCCATTGTCCGACTTTTGTCCTCCAAATTGGAATAAACGATATGACTATAAGAAACCCCCAGTTGGAGGTAAAGAGGACGTCCTCTACCCAGTGTTGAGCATATTGTTCATCGCCGGATCTAAGTTTTTTCATTTTTTCCGGATAGTGGTGAATGGGAAGCGCAAGGAAATTGATGAATATAGAAATCGCCACAATCGGTCTTAAAAGATTAATAACTTTTAAATTAACAAAAAAAGGATAAATATATATAGAAGCTTTTTGCTATCTTCTACATTTTATCCTTTAATTTCATCGTGGCCCGTTAATACTTATTAAAATGTAGAGAATTACAGTGTTACAGGCAGTTCTTTTACGCCTCTGACAACCATACCCGGTCTCCAGTCCAGATCGTCCATATCAACTTTCAATTTACAATCCGGATAACGATTGAGTAAACTGTTGATCGCTATCTCCCCTTCCATACGGGCAAGTGGTGCGCCCAGACATGTATGAATTCCGGTTCCGAATGCCAAATGTCTGCTTTTTTCTCTAGTAATGTTAAAAAGTTCCGGATCGTCGAATTGATCTGGATCGTGATTAGCGGAATTTAGAATGACAATAACAAGATCGCCTTTGTTCATGGATTTACCTTTGAATTCCAAATCCTCTCCTGCCCACCTGGATGTGCTGAATTCAACAGGGCCATTGTAACGAAGTGATTCTTCTAGCGCTGTATGAATGAGTTCTGGTTGTTTTTTCAGCAGTTCAAGCTGATCCGGATGTTCTAATAATGTCATCACACTATTACTGATCAAGTTTACTGTCGTTTCGTGTCCTGCAATAATCAGCAGCGATACAACACCGTATAACTCCTGTTCAGTTAGCTGATCGCCTTGTTCTTCTGCTATAATCAGCTGACTGATCAAATCATCAGAAGGATTTTCACTTAATATCGCAAATCTCTTTCCGAGATATTCTACAAAAGCACTCATATGTTCTTCCATACTTGCAGCATATTCTCCATTTGCACCCTCAATCATTGAATTGGACCAAATACGGAAGTTATCTCTGTCCTCAGCTGGAATGCCAAGTATTTCGCAAATGACAATGATTGGCAACGGGAAAGCAAATGCATCAATGAGGTCAACACTTTCCTTTCCATCCATCTTATCAAGAAGTTCATCGGTAATTTCCTGAATACGGTCCCGCATTCCAGCGATCATTTTCGGGGTAAATGCTCTCGAAACTAGACGACGCAGCCTTCTATGTTCAGGCATATCAGCAAAAAGCATGTTTTGGGAAAATACGCTTTTATACTCGGGTGCACTTTCATCAAGTTTTGAGTAGTCTTTAATGAATCTATGATCTTTTAATGCTTCAACTGCGTCCTCATACTTCGTGATGAACCATGCGTAATTGCCGTCCGGCAGCAGTTTGCGAAAGATAGGATCTTCTCCCCGAAGTGCAGTATACGCAGGGTAAGGATTTTTTCTAAATGTATCTGTGAATAGCGACTCTTTTATTGATTCAATAGAACTCAATTGCTTCTCCTCCTCTTGAAATAATTCGTTAGCTGAACTTAACTTCAATTCACGAAATTTATTACAATTTGTTTAAAAGTTATCTCTAATACTTACAACTAAAATCACCTCCTTTCATTTAGTTTACTTATGTCCTTGTTATTCTTCAACAATCCACTAATCAACTCAATAGTCAGTTTTTTGTACGCTTAGCAGAGTATCGAATTAGTATCCACCAAGTTGATAAATAAAAATGGACAAATTACTTGCTGATGGATTTAAATCACATTCTGTTTTAGGTTATCAAGAAATCTTCTTTAAACCCAAAAGAAAATAAAATACCCCTCAACCGTACATTAAAAAAAATATCTAATTGATACATAATCCAACATAACAAATAGTAAATAGAGGACAACAGATTTTAAAAGCTAATAGGGTTTTAGCAAGTCTGTGAAAGTTGAGGAATCAATACATAGAACACCTAGATTTAATTCTTTATGTTCGTTAGTGGTGTCTAAGTCACAGGTGGGTTTACTTCCAGAAAGGGGTAAAAGCTGATAATATATAAATTTTTTAAATGACTCTAATTTCTTATTCGTCTACTGTATTTTTATTTCCTATTCCTAGGGGGCTATAATTCTAGTAATAGTCATCCTCCAAAATTATTTTAAACACTGATCACGGACTGTGCTGCTCATTGTAGTATCGTTCGTGTCACAATAATCACACAAATATTTATCAAGCTGTACGCTTATTTTTGCTTTATCCTTCTTTTGTTTGATCAAGTTATCTTTTCTCATCTTTCGTGCAATGTTTCCATAATCCTCATTTCGGAAAGCAACTCTATATACAATCTTCCCATTAGACTGAACAACCCCCGTCACATTCTTTTTTTCAACCCTTGATGCAATTTCAAAAATCTTTGACGTTGTAAAGCTGTGCTTTCCTGATGGTGTTTTTATCCAAATGATCTAAGAAAATTGCAAAGAAATTCCAGTGCGTAAAGAATGTTCATTGAATTTAAACATATGATGAACTAATACTATTCTGGGGGATTTCTATGTCTTTATTGCCGTTAATTTTTTCTTCTTTTTGTACAGGCTTAGGCGCACTGCCCATTTTGTTAATAAAAAATGTTTCTCATAAAGGGAAGGATGGTTTGCTAGCCTATACTGCTGGTATTATGGTTGCTGCTTCAACTTACGGATTGATACCATCTGCGATGAAGCTATCTAATCTTACTGTATTAGTTATTGGGATTATAGTCGGAACGCTGGTTTTGACATTGTTAGAAGGGTTCATTCCACATACTGATTTGGACCATTCTCAACAATCATCACCACAAAATTCGAAGGTAATCATTTTGTTTTTAATTGCAATGTCTCTACATAATCTGCCTGAAGGTTTGTCAGTCGGAATTAGTAACGTAAGTACTGTTGAGGATATAGGTCCAATTGTTTCTTTTGCTATCGGCCTTCAAAATGTTCCAGAAGGATTTTTAGTGGCCCTATTTTTAGTAACGCAAGATGTTAGTCGGTTTAAGGCAATTCTATTAGCAATGTTAACAGGCATCATTGAATTATGTGCTGGGTTAATAGGGATCTTTTTTGGCGAATCATTTGAATTCATTATTCCTTATGGTCTTGCTTTTGCCGCAGGCTCGATGCTCTTTGTTATTTATAAGGAATTAATTCCGGAAAGCCATGGCGACGGGAATGAAAGAGCGTCCACATTAGCATTTATCTTTGGCTTTCTTACAATGGTAATATTAACTGAATGGTTGAGATAATGCCTCGCTAAATTCTGTTGAAATTGTATAAAAGAAGAGAATTAGGGTGAAGTTATTCCATAATATATAAAGTTTATTGTTATATCCTTTTCAGATTAAATGTTGGTAGTGCATAAATTCCTAATAACTTCAAAAGCTACCTATGTACTCAAAAATCAATGGGGGATAGGCAATGAACAAGGAGCAGCTATACCATGAAATTTCAGAATCCAAGGATCAAACGCAACATTTAATTAGTCAATATTGGCATCAATTTTCCAATGTAGATACGTGGTACTTTTGGTTTATTGTACTTAGTATCATTATTTCGCTTGTCATTTTATATTTTGCAATCGATAAAAAGCGAATTTTTGAGATTAGCTTTTACGGCTACTCTGTTCATGTACTATGGAGCAAAGCTGACGATGCCTTGGCATCTCACAATTATTTCGTTCATCCACATAGTCTAACCTCTTTTATTCCAAATGGGGTTAATATGACTTCGTTTGTATTGCCAATTGCTTTTATGCTTTTGTATCAGTATTGTACCAATCACGGGAAAAACTTTTACTTATGGGCAATAGTCCTCGCGATCATTTTCTCATTTGGTTTTACTTCTTTAGAATCGGCTGTCGGTCTCTTGAAAATGCACAATGGCATGAGTAAATTTTATGTATTCCTCATTGATATTGCGATTGCTTTTATAGCTTACTGGATGACATTATTGTTCCGTTGGGTCAAACATCGCTATTTGGAATCACAGGAACAGTGAGGGATGGGAGAGTTGGCTAGTGTGAGTGGTCTTAGAAACAACTGTACGCATACAAGCTAACTCTCCGCAAAAAGTAATTCCTTTAAAGTCCAATCCATTTTGCGTTCCCCTTATCACTTAAATCTTCTCAACCGGTTTGAAACCAGCTGTTTTTAAATGTTTCATATGATGCTCAAAATTTTGCATGGCATCTGCCGGATCGATATTTTCATAGTTCAGGCTGTCCATGATTTCCCGTTCAAAAGCAACCGATAGAACAATTGTATCGTTTCTGTTTCCTGTTGCAGTATTTAATTTATTTTCAGTTGCATGAGCAACCACTTTCTCGATCGGTAAGCGTGCAAATACAATCTTTGCCGCCTGGATGCTCATGCTGCACACATAATCCTGTGTGATGCGGTAATAATTTGTTTTCGTCATTTTCCTCCGGGACAGTCTGCCGGTTTTGGTCAGTGATAATGCTTTCTCAGGGACAACTACTTCCGGATTGACGGAAAAATTCACTTCAACCGTATCGTCGGTCTTAGCATTCAGTTTGAATCCAGACCCTAGTTCCTCAAGGACACTGAACGCATCCATTTCTTCGATCACCTGAAGAAAGGCTTCATATTCTCCTTGCAGCACACGCACTGCGAGTTCATGCGATTCCTCCCATTCCCGATAATTTGCCGCGTCTTGCTGTTTTGCTTCCGTGATCCGCTTTTCCAGTTGCGTACGCTTTTTGTTTTCCAACCGAAACAAGCGATGTATGAAATTGGGAGTGTAATTGTTGAAGTTGTCGATTGCCTGGCTTTCTAAAGGACCGGGATAGGAAATGTCAAATGGCGCTGGGATTGCTTTTATGTGCTCCCAGTCAATCGATTCAGGAGTGATCTGATGAAGACTTGTGATCATCTGAATGTATTCGTTAAACGTATCAACAGCCGCCTGATTTTCTTCCACTCGCTGCTGTTTACTCTGACTTGTATTTGTACTGCGTGAACCGGCCTTTTTACTGGAGGATTTTGTGTAATATAAACCTGATCCGGGGATGCCTGCAGAAGTCGTTTTCCTGCCGCTCGAATGGAGTGTGCGTCTGAGTCCCTTTGCCCCAAAACTTAACCCGACACCAGTCTTGCCGAAGTTGACACGGGTGTTTTTTCCTATCTTCATGCTTTTTCTGAATCTGAAACCCACAGTAAGACCTCCAACTCTTATTTTAAAATTGCAATGAATGGTTTTTCGTCTGATTATATAGTGCTTATTAATTATAGCATAATCTGATTGGGATATGTTTCCTCTGTTTGATTGATAGACAATGGGGACCAGTTCACTCGGTGGTAAAATAAGTTCTTCAAGGTCTGAAATCGTACGATAATGTGAAACCTAGTCTTGAGGTGAAAATATTGATGGATATTATCGGATTCAGTTTATTTTTCATGATATTTTTAGGCATACCAGTCATGTTCGCAATATCACTCCTGCGCGATCCATCAAAAGTTGAATGGCCTATTGTAGAAGTAGATAATGAGAGGAATGAGTGTGAAAGTCCTATTGAACGAAGATTATATGATGCCATGTTATTTAACGGCTATGACGCGAAAACGCAAGTTCCCTATGGCAGATATAGAATTGATCTGGCACTTCCCGAGTATAGGCTTGCAATTGAATGTGATGGCAAAGCATCCCATTCAACGAAAGAACAGAAAGCCCATGATTATCAAAAGAACGCCTATTTAAGGAAGAACGGTTGGAAAGTGCTGCGTTTTTCAGGAAGTCGGATTCATAGGGACTTATTCTCCAGAGGAAGTGATAACTTGACTATCGCAATGACCACCGGCAGCTAAAGTATATTCCAGATTATGAATATTTGATTTACGACTTGTCAAACTATACAGATGAACAAATAAAAGGCGAGGCACGGCTCAAAATAATGATTATCCTGTATCGGGATGTACAGTTGAAAAGTTCTAGTAACTAAAACAAGGTTCTAGACATGCGTATTTTCTGTGGCTGAAACACATAAAAATTTGATAGGACGCTTTGTTTTATTCAGCCAATAATGCGGAAAGGAAGAATCCAAAAAAATACTGTCAAAGGGATGCAGAATGGATTCCTCATCGTTTATTAAAACGGTAAGTACACCCTCAAGCACATACAAAAATTCTTGTCCCTTATGTGCAAAGTTTCTCCCCCCATTATCTCCTGGATTTAGAGTGATTAAGATAGGAGAAAACAAAGGATCCTCCATTGTACCAGTTAAATCTCTATAAAAAAAATTAGTTTTCATAAGATCCGGAGTTGCGATTGTGTTTTTAATTACATTGGAGTAAGTATTGTCTTCGGAAGCCGAGAAAAAGTAACTCGGGTTCACACCCAGTGCTTCAGAAATCTTCTTAAGGGATTCGAGTGTCGCAGATGTTTTTGCATGTTCTAATTGTGATAAAAAACTGATAGACAGCCCTGTTTTTTCCGAGATTTGTTTTAATGTTGATTTCTTATTCCTTCGAAGTTCCTTTATCTTCACACCTAATGTTTCGGTCATTGCTTTCTTCCCCTTTTATCAATTTTACTTTACGTCTTTGGAAATGATTATATCATGTAAAAATAATTTGACAAAATTGAAAGAATATTTTATCATTCAATTATAGGATTTAAGTGACACTTAAATTTTGAAGATTTGAAGGGAGTTGAAAAATATCTAGTTCCAGGAGAAAGTGAACCATTAAATGTTTGGATGACAGACATGTAAGCGGTATCAAAATGTCTTTTTTGGCTGTTATGACAAGGGGGGACCTTATGAAAAACAAAGATATGCGGAAAATTCTTATTGCCAGTCTCGTCGGTAGTTCTATTGAATGGTTTGATTACTTTTTATATGGTACTGTAGCGGCTTTGGTTTTTAACCAGGTGTTTTTCGTTAGTGATGATCCGGCTTTTGGAACACTGTATGCGTTTGCGACATTTGCATTAGCATTTTTTATCCGGCCATTTGGGGGCATTATATTTAGTCATATAGGCGATAAAATTGGGAGAAAGAAAACATTAGTACTCACCTTGAGTTTAATGGGGTTTGCCACCTTTGGCATGGGGGTGTTACCTACATATCAAGCAATCGGTATTTGGGCACCTATTCTTCTAATCACGCTACGCTTAATTCAAGGGTTAGGATTAGGAGGAGAATGGGGAGGTGCGCTACTGCTGGCTGTAGAATATGCTCCTAAAGAGAAAAGAGGGTTATTCGGCAGCGTCCCGCAGATGGGAGTAACTATCGGTATGATTATGGGCACTTTTGCGCTCTCAGTCATGACACTGTTGCCACATGAAGCATTTATGACATGGGGGTGGAGAATACCGTTCATATTGAGTGCACTCCTGGTTATTTTTGGTTTATGGATAAGAAAAGGGATAGACGAAACACCTTCGTTTAAGAAAAACAAGGAATCAGGGAATGTATCTAAAATTCCCATTGCTGATACGTTACGTTTCCACTGGAGA
>DATGTS010000043.1:0-18690 GCA_035301745.1 Candidatus Avamphibacillus sp. | reverse complement strand
ATTAATGCTGTTACTTCTAGCTTCTCACTTCTCATTAACTTATACATAAGGTCTGTTCCAATGTTACCTGAACCAATAATTGCACATTTAATTTTTTCCTGTGACATGTTTCTCTCCCCTTTTATTTATCATTATTCCTTCACAACAATATTTACAGGCCTCTTCAAGGTGCGCTTTCAATAAATGCTGAGCTTCCTTGACCTCTCCATCAGATAAGGAGTCTACAATACGAACATGTTGAGCAATAATTTCTTTTTGATTAGAGACTGTTACCTCGCTTGTAATATCGATTAGTGTTCTAAATAACTCCCGTAATGACAACCAAAGTTGTGTCAACGTATTATTCTTTGTCATCTTCACTAGCAATCCATGAAAAGCGAGATCAATTTCAATATCTCGTTTCCCTTTTTCATGGGCCTCTTTCATTTGATCAATGTACAAGAACAGCAGATTTTCATTTTCTTTCAATTCATCCGAAGAAATTTGAGTTAAGGCATGGTTTTCTAAAAGAATCCGGCTATCGTATAAATCCTGAATATCCTTAACGTCAAATCCCTTTACAACAGTGCGACCATTTGAATGTTTCTCTACTAAGTTTTCTGCTTCTAGCTTAGCAATCGCTTCCCTTACAGGTCCCCGGCTTACATTTAGTTCCTTTGCTAAATTTACTTCTACCAAATATTCCCCCTTTAAATAGTTTCCGAGAATAATTTCCTTTCTTAAATATTCCAGAACTTGATTAAAAATATTCTTCTTTGTTATCCTCATAGTCATCCGCCCAAATCCAATATTCTGAAATGTTAACAGTTTACATTAACTAAATTATAGACAACGCTTTCATAAATGTCAATGGAATAATTAAATGAGCTTTTTGCGAAGAAGTTGAATTTAAGCCTCTTTCTCGTTCAAAGGAGGATTAACCAATGCTTTCTGAAATACGAACCGTTCCCGTTTATCCTGAAATGATGTAGTAAAAACGAAGTTCATTCATTGACGAATTAACCTCGTTTTAGGGTGTATACTTAGGCACTTGTTTCTATTTTTTTCGCATTGCCTTCTTTTCTTACATTAAATGCAAAGTCATTTTTTTCAACGAGTAAGGAGACAAACAAACTTCCGACAATGGCCCATAATGGTGCACCGATATTGAAGAAGTTGACTCCTGACATGCCGATGATTAAGGCAAAGAATGCCCCCATTTGAAACTTATTATCGGTGAACGCTGTTTTCAAAGAATTGATGAGAACCCCCAACATAGCTAAGCCAGCGATGACCGTAACAATAACCTCCGGCACGGCAATGACAAATGGAACAACTAACGCCGCAAATAGGCCAAAGCATGCGAAGAACACACCGTTCATAACCGATGCCACGTAGCGGCTATCCTTTTTTCCGACTTCGTCTGCTGAACAGATGGCAGTCATTGGTCCAGCGATGTTGATTGCATGTCCTCCAAATAGGGAAGCGAATAGTCCAACCGATGAGCCATATACCGCCATGCCCGTCATCGGTGGCTTGTATCCTTGAGCCATTAGTACCCCGATCGCTTGGGCATTTTCAGTACAGATGATCAAGAGTGCAAGTGGAATACTAATAGACATCACCGCACCCCAACTAAATGTCGGCATCACGACTTCTGGGAGGACAAACACATTCTGAACAGCTGGGAATTCAAAGGCATTTGTAAAAATTGCGACGACCACCGAAACTAATAACGCAGACAATACAGGTGGGAACTTTTTAAGATATCGTGATGAAAGTAAAAATGTAAGAATTGCTAAACCTGCGAGCAACGGTTTAATGGTAATCGATGTAATCATGTCTGTCGCAAATTGGATCATCAAACCAGTAATCATTCCCATAACAATCGGAAGAGGGATCCATTTCATGACTTTTTCTATTAAGCCAGTAGAGCCAAGGAGGATAACAAGAATATTTGCAATGATATATGCCCCAATTGCTTCATGGATTGAAAAGTGAGTTAGGGATCCTGCCATTAATACAGCTCCAGCAATCGTATGTGCTACTGAAATCGGTTGGCGATACTTTAATGCAATAAAGATACCGAGTAACCCACTAAAAAAATAAACTGCAAAAATCCAACTGATTGCTTGAGTGTATGTTAACCCACCAGTCGTTGCCGCCCCAATGATGATTAGTGCAGGGCCAGTGCAACCGAAAATAGCTGCGACTAATCCAGCACTAATGGTATTCATATTCAAATGCTGAGGTAACTCTTTTAGATTTGTCCGAAAACGATTTTCATCCATTAAAATCTCCATTCTAATAAAGTTAGGTAAAGCTGTTGTCAACAAGAATCCCATAATGATCATTTTTCCATTGCTTATATTTCATCATGTTATCAACCATCACTTATGTTGTTTGCAGATCGGCTAACTTCGGAAATTGATTGATTAAGTTTTAAGCCTTATGAGCAATTTCCTCTAATTTATGGTCGTCAGTAACTACTTTTCGACCTTGTTGATTGGCCAAGAATACAGCAAATGCTGCAATGACTCCCGGAATGGCAAATACTAAAAAGTTTAGCTGTAAACCTAAATTTGCAGCAAGTAAAATACCGCCAATAGTTGGTCCAAGTATTCCGCCAATTCGTCCAACTGCTAATGCCCAACCCAATGCTGTTGATCTCATGGTGATCGGGTAAAATTGGGAAGTATAGGAGTGTGTAAGGTTTTGCGTTCCTACAGTTGCTGCTCCTGCAATTGCTACCATGACATACAACAGAGTCATATTCGTTGCATATCCTAGACTTGTAATCGAAATTGCGGCAATCACAAAAAATAGAATAAGAGATCTGCCAACACCCCAACGATCTGCTACCCACCCCATTAGAATTGCACCGATTGTTGCCCCCGCGTTTAACGCTAGAAGGAAGCTTAAACTTGAACCAAGAGGGAATCCAGCTTCGGTCATGAATTTGGGCAACCATGTATTCAATCCATAAATCATCAGTAGTGACATAGCGTATGTCAACCAGATCATCACCGTTAAAAAGCCTCTTTTTTCAGTAAACAAATTTTTAACTGGAGATGAAGTTTCTTTGGGCTTATTTAAAACAAATTCTTCATTTTCAGAAGGAGTATAATTTTGATTAACCTTTACAAGAATCTTTTGTATCCCTTTATGATCATCTTTAGCAACCAACGTTCCAACGGAGTCTGGTAATGCTTTCACTAGAAAGGGAACAAACAATAATGGAATCGCACCAAAGAAGAATACGGACGCCCAACCAAAATTAGAGATAAGAAGCATACTTAGAAAAGCTGCGATAACACCACCAATGGAATATCCAGCCATAATCGTTGCGATCATACGGCTGCGCATTCCTTCTGGAGAATATTCACTAATCAACCCAATGACGTTTGGCATCATACCTCCTAATCCTAAACCAGTAATGAATCGGAACAGTCCGAACATTTCTGGACTTGGAGCTAATCCAGCAAGAAGCATAAATAGGCTGAAAATAGAAACACAAATTAGGATAATCTTTTTTCTTCCTAATTTATCTGCCAAAGTTCCAAATATTAACGCCCCAAACATCATTCCAAATAAGGCATAACTTCCATACCTTCCTGCCTGAACAGCAGAAATTCCCCATTCCTCCATTAGCGTAGGAACTACTGCCCCATAAATGGTTAAATCAAACCCATCAAACAGCATTAATAGCGCACCCCAAAAAAGTAACATCCAATGAAATTTATTTAACTTCGTTTTTTCCATCACTTTTTCTGCATTTGTTGTCACCTGCATCGTCTTCTCCTCTTTCTATATAATTGGAATATCTCCTAAATAGAAATAAAGTTTCACTTTATTTCCCCGCAATCTTGAAGTGGGGTCTTATGACACACAGGAAGTGCTAGTGCCCACAATGCCATACGACGTGACGCTTTTGTCGGCCAGCCAGTCAACGGGGGATAAAATGATTCACTTATACTTCTGCCTTACTAAACTGCCTTCATTACCTACCCATAAAATTCGGTTTTCTGTTCTCTAAACGTGCTGCTATCCCCTCTTTACGATCTTGTGTCGCAAAGGCACCATCATAGCTGGTTGCTTCAATCGTCAACGCTGATTCAAGATCAACATTGGCGCCTGTATTTACGGCCACTTTCATCATTCTTAACGCTACAGGTGCTTTTTGCGCTAGCTTTTCTGCCCATTCTTTTGCTGTTGATGAAAGTTCATTTTGAGCAACTACTTTATTAACAAGTTGCAACTGATAAGCACGTTCAGCATCGATCGTTTCACCAAAATACAACAATTCTTTCGCAGTGCCTTGTCCAACAACTTTTTGGATGCGCTGTGTACCGCCACCTCCCGGGATAACGCCTATATTGATTTCGGTAAAAGCAAATTGTGCATGTTCAGAGGCAATGCGCAAGTCACAACATAAGGCCAGTTCAAGTCCTCCTCCACGTGTTTCACCATTAATACAAGCAATCACCGGCTTATTAAGATTTTCAATCTTCGCAAAGGAAGTTCTTGTTATTTGTGTTAAATCCATCATGCCAACTGTATCTAAATCTGCCATTTCACTGATATCAGCCCCAGCGACAAATGACGCTTCTCCCTCTCCAGTAATAACGATGACATTTATATTTTCATTGGCTTCTAATTCCCCCATTAATTGAGTAATTTCTTGATACACTTGTGTATTTAATTTGTTACCTGGTGAATGGCTAATAGTCACAACAGCTACTTTATTTTCAATATGACAAAGTAAAAATTCATAATTCATTATATAGCCTCCAAAAATTTAATTGTTTCATCTTAGAAAACCACTGCTTTACTTTTCTAAAGAGAAAGTGCAGTACCTTGTGCACAAAAACAAAAAACCGCTCCCCTAATTGGTGGGAAAAACGTTTCACCAATGGTTGCAGTTCCCTTTACTGCTGTGTCGAATATTCAAGACTCCGGTAGTCGCAACGTTAACGACTACCGGAAACAGAAAAAATCCGCTTATTAAAAAATCCATTTTAAGTATTATTTATTTGTAACCGGCGATTCAACCAAAGGTGTTCCATACTTAAAGTATGAATCAGGTAATGGTGCCCCGTAAAAAATAATTGCCTGTTCCGTTTCTTCTTCTGTCCAAGTTACCGGCTTCCAGTCCGGATCAAAAATCAGATACCCGGAATCACCAAATAACTCTACCCTGTTCCCGCCAGGCTCTATGGCATACATACATAACGCCTGGGACACTCCATGCTTTAAAGGTCCCGCTTCAATTTGAATCCCATTTTCAGTCAAGAGTTCGGATAAATCATTTAAATGTTGCGGAAATCCGTACCAAAATGCAACATGGTGAAGTCTTCCCAATCCCTTTTCAGCAGTTCCCTGATCTCCCATGAAGGCTAGCTCATGGACCAGTGGACTCACACTTTGCCATGCCGCAATCTCCGAACCGTCATTTTTGACTACGTGTTCTCTTAAACGAAATCCAAGTTCATCCTCCATAAAATTTCTATTTACAGTTACACCACTCGCTAATAAATTAACATGGTCAATTCGGCGTACCGGAACTCCTTTGTTCGGTCGCTTTTGTGGCCGGTTCTTTAACAAGGTTTTTTCACTTTCCGGTGCCTGGTAATACTCTAAATCAAAAAGAATTTCCATGTTATGATTGTCAGGCGTCACAAATTGGTAAGCCTCGCCATGACCCAGGTCGCCATCAATCCATCCCTTCCCGAATCCGGACTTTTGCAGATCGCGAACCCGACGCTCTAATGCCATTTTCGAACTTGCCCGCCAGCTTACATGGCCTAATCCGGGTTCATTTCTCTCCGTCACCTTTAGTGAATGGTGATAAAAGTCTTCGTAAGAACGGAGATAAACAGATTGCCCCTCCCTTGCTGTTTCTGACATCCCTAACAGTTCTTTAAAAAACCACAATGTTTCATCCGGTTTTGGTGTAAAAATTTCCACATGAGCCAGTTGTGCAACATCAAATTTTTTCAATTCGTTTTCCATTAAAATTCCCCCTTTTAATGATAACGCTTTCAAACAACTAAGTACTTATTTCTTAGGATTCATTATAATTGAATAGAAATGTAAAAATAGTCGTTTGTTCCTTTATCTGAAACAAAATAAAATAATCTTTAGAATAGATATAGGAAGCTGCAAACCAACGCTATATCTATTTCTGTTTGTTTACCTATGAAGCACTGACTCTGTGAATGGGTTTGGTCGTCCTCCATTTTTTAAAAGCACGTCTTATTTTGAAGATGAAACAGTTTTGTCCTTGGTCTCTTTGCCCTTTTGTAACTTGAGGAGATCCAGGAAATCATCGTCTCGTGTATGAATGGCTTTTTCACCATGATCATCATATTTGTAAAAACCTTGATTGGTTCGAATACCATGCTCACCATTTTCCACCATTTCTGCTAAGAAAGAAGGAACATCTCTTGTATTTGAAAGATCTTTCATAATGTTACCAACCATAGCTTCTGTCGTTTGAAGACCGGCTAAGTCCTGACTTTCCATTGGACCGCAGAAAGCCCATTTAAAGCCCATGCTTCCTTTCATAGCAATATCGATATCTTCAGCAGTAGCCACTTCCGCTTCAATTAAGTGGAACGCTTCGCGAAGCATAGCCACTTGAACACGGTTGACGATAAAGCCTGTAATCTCTTTATTGAGAACTACTGGCGATTTTCCAATTTCCTCCATTAAATCATACGTTGTATTTATAATGTCTTCATCTGTCTGCTCGAATTTGGCTATTTCTACAATTGGTACAAGTTGTGGCGGATTAAAAAAGTGAGTAATGATAAATCTTTCCGGGTGCTTTGCTCTTTGAGTTAATCCTTCCAATGGGAAAGTTGAAGTATTGGAAGCAATAATTGTTTTGTCAGAGACAGCGTCTTCAATAATTTCATAGATATCCAGTTTTTGTTCAAGCACTTCCGGAATTGATTCGAGAATGAAGTCAGTATCTTGAATAGCTTCAAGCAAATCTGTTGTGTATGTGATACGGGCTAATGCCTGCTCCATTTCTTTTTCGGTCAGCATTTCTTTTTCAACTATAATTTCCAAGCTGTTAGTAATGAGTTCTCGTGCCTTTTCCAGTGATGTCTCACGTCTAGCTCGAATACGTACGTTCTTTCCTGCTTGGGCAAATAATTGAGCTGCGCCATGCCCCATAATCCCTGCTCCAAGCACTGTGACATTTTTCATTTTAATACCCCATTTCATATGGTTAAAGTTTCTTTTTAGAAAACTAATGTGATAATGATCATTTTGTTTAGATGATGGCCATTGTAAATATTCATCGGGGGAAGTCTTTCTACCTTCCCTGTGTAACTTCAAATATTCCGCCAGCTTCTATGTTGCAGTAATTAACACTTCCAAAATGAAACAGAAGAGATATAGGAATTATTAATATAACTTATCCTATACCCCTTTTCTTTCTATCTAATTTCCGAAGCACTTACTCCGCCAATACACCAATGGGTTTTTGGTACTTCTGTTACAATAACACGTATATTTTTCTTCGGTGCATCTAAAGTTTCGCTAACTGTCTCCGTAACATTTTTCATTAATGAATCAATCTTTTCTTGTGGTCTTCCTTCTAAAACCTGTATATTAATAAGTGGCAAATTCCTCTCCTCCATCTCTAAGCCTATTCAGTTACAAAAAATGATACATCTCCGAGTCCTCCGTACTTTACGTTGACAAAATCACCGGGAGAAAGACGAACAGCTGAAGTCACCCCACCAGTTAAAATAGGCTGACCTGCTTTAACCTTTTCGCCCTTTTTACTTATCATATTGGCAAGTCTTGCAACTGAATTAGCAGGATGTCCCAGCACAGCAGCACCTGCTCCAAGTTCCTTAATTTCTCCATTTACAGATAATGTAACACCAACGACATCTAACTCTAATGTTTCTGGTCTTTTTAGATCTGTACCGAATATCGCTCCAGCTGCAGATGTATTATCTGCAATCACATCTGGTAACGTAAAATTAAAATTTTCATAACGGCTATCTATTATTTCTAATGCCGGAAAAACATACTCTGTTGCCCGTAAAACATCCAGGGCTGTTACACCAGGTCCTTCTAGGTCTTCTTTCAAAATAAACCCAATTTCAGCCTCAACTTTCGGATGGATATAATCGGAAACAGATACGGAACTCCCTTCTTCCACTACCATATCATCAAAGACATATCCATATATTGGGTTATCCACATTCATTTGCTGCATTTTTGCTTCACTCGTAATTCCCATTTTCGGACCTACGATTTTTTTGCCTTCTTCTAGTTTCTGCCGAACAAGTTCTTCCTGTACCAAATATGCCTCTTCAATGGAAAGTTCAGGATATAGCTCTGATGTAATTTTAACGATTTCTGTTTTTTCTTTTTCTGCATTGTGTGTATAGTTAGCAAGTTGTTTAATTAATTCTTTATCCATGTTGTTCCTCCTAGTTTGTTGCTGCAATAAAGTAATGTTTTTAAAAAGTATTTACGTTCGACGGTTCAAAGGAAATTGGGATCTGAATGAAGCTATTCACAGCCAATTTTTCAGATCCAACAACCTTCTTTATTTATTCTGAGAATGAAACTCGTACTTCTCCGAATTCAGCAAACTTTGCATAAAATTCATCACCCGGTTCTGCTTCTATTGCAGCTGATAATGCGCCCGATAGAATGACTTCTCCCGCTTTTAATGTAATACCATACGTTGCCAATTTATTCGCAAGCCAAGCGACACATTTCGCCGGATCTCCAAGTGCCGCAGCACCAACACCAGTATTTTGCAATGCATTATTTTTATGAAGTGTCATCCCTATTCGCTTGATGTCTATGTCTGCAAGCTTTTTAGGTCTTCCACCAAGTACATATAACCCTGAAGAAGCGTTATCAGCGACGGTGTCAGCCAATGTAATCTTCCAATCTTTTATACGACTGTCAACGATCTCAAGGGCAGGCACAACTGCATCCGTAGCCTGCAGTACATCCCATGTTGTAACATTCGGGCCAACTAAGTCGTCTTTTAAAATAAATGCAAGTTCCCCTTCAACTTTTGGCTGTAACACTTGTTTGAAGGAAATAGTTCCACCATTTTCTACTTCCATTTGATCCAGTAAGTGTCCATAATCAGGTTCACCAACACCCAACATGTCCTGCATTGCTTTGGATGTTAAACCAATTTTCTTCCCTGTGATTTTTTGACCACTTTTCACATTGTCTTCCATCGTGTGTAATTGTACTTGATAAGCCTCATCGATGGAAAGCTCAGGATCCAGCACGGTAATCGGCTGAACCCCTTCTCCTGTTTTCCAGGCATTATTTAAATGTTTGGCATGATCTTCTATTTTAGATAGTGATTTTGTATTCATGGATATCCTCCTAAAGCTTGACAGTAATATTGGACAACTCAGAGTAGAAATCTAGACTATGTGCTCCACCTTCACGACCAATACCACTGTGTTTCATACCTCCAAATGGTGTACGTAAGTCACGTAAGAACCATGTATTAATCCAAACCATACCTGCTTCGATTTTCCCTCCGAAACGATGTGCACGTTTAATATCACTGGTCCACACACTTGCACCCAATCCGTAATTCGTATCATTAACCTGCTCAAGAACTTCTTCCTCTGTATCAAACAGAATAACAGTTACAACAGGTCCAAAGATTTCTTCACGTACACATCTGGAATCAGGCCCTAAACCAGTAATTATCGTAGGATCCACGAAAAATCCTTTCTCGAATCCTTTAGAAGCAGTACCACCGATTAAGAAGTTTCCTCCTTCTTCCTTAGCAATATCTAAATAACCGATTACTTTATTGTAATGTTCCTCACTTACCAATGCACCAATTTTCGTATCGTCTTTAAACGGATCTCCAACTTTTAATTCTTTTGTTTTCGCTACAAAGCGTTCTAAAAACTCATCATAAATTTCCCGTTCTACATAAATTCTGGATCCGCAGAAACAAACTTCTCCCTGATTCATAAAGCTGGAACGCATCGTCGTTTCAATCGTATCGTCCAAATCTGCATCCGCGAAAATAATGTTGGGATTCTTACCGCCAAGCTCAAAGGATACTTTCTTTAATGTTGGTGCAGCTGATTTCATAATTTCACTTCCAGTTATGGTTTCACCAGTAAAGGCAATAGCATCCACATCAGAATGAGAAGAGAGTGCTGCACCTGTTTCACCAAATCCGTGAACCATATTTACTACACCGTCAGGTACGCCTGCATCAGTACAGATTTGAGCAAGTATTGTTGCCGTCATCGGTGTAACTTCAGATGGTTTCATGACAACCGTATTACCTGCTGCAAGTGCCGGGGCCAATTTCCAAGTCATAAGCAGTAATGGAAGATTCCATGGGTTAATTAATCCAACTACTCCGACTGGACGTCGAACGGCGTAATGGATAGCTAGATCATCTTGCTGATAAGTTTCATTACCAACGGTAGTCATATAGTCCGCAAAGAAATGAAAATTGTATGCTGCACGGTCAATGTCCACACTTCTTGAAAGCCATAATGGTTTACCAGTATCAAGTGATTCAAGCGTTGCCAACTCTTCTTTTCTTTCTAAAATTATATCTCCGATTTTGCGAATGATGGCTGATCGTTCTCTTAAAGGCATGTTCCCCCATTCACTTGTCAACGCCTTCCTGGCAGTGCTTACCGCTTGATCGATTTCTTCCTTGCTTCCTATTTGCACGTCTCCCAGTTTTTCCTCTGTAGCCGGATTAATATTTTCAAACGTTTTTCCATTCCCGGATGGTACATATTTACCGTTGATATAATGTGAACAATCAATAGATTTTGTTTTTGTTTCAGTGGTTTGCATTAAAAATCCTCCTCGTATTTTTGTATATTGTATGTACAAAAACAATATACACATGGTTGTATTAGATCTGTTGATGATTTTCTGATTACGCTTCCATTATAAATCCGATAATAAGATAACGAAAGGGAGTAGTTCCTCTATACGCAACAATCTATCAAATTAAATAAAAAGTTTAAAATAATTCATTTCTAAACATTGACAAAGCGTTGTAATTAGTGCTTTATTGTTAATAATAAGAGTAAATCAATTTGTTCCTTTACACAGAACACTTTATATGAGGGAGATGCAACTAGATGAATAAAAAGAAAATTGAACCACAGCGCCTTTCGTCTGTAACAAATGCTTTGCGAATCCTAAAAAGTTTTTCAACTTTCGAACCTAGAAAAAGGGTCACTGAACTGTCCGAATCCTTAGGTTTAGCTAAAAGCACCGTCAGTCGCCTGTTATCTACGCTTGCCAGTGAAGGTTTTGTCATCAAGGATAAAAAAAGTAATGCGTATCAATTAGGACTTTCCGTTCTTACCCTCGGCGGTATTGTAACAAACAATTTAGAAATTCATAAAGAAGCTGCACCCGTGCTTAACAATCTAGTAAATGACACTGGTGAAACTGCACACCTAGCTATTATGGATGGGATTGATACGATTTATATCCACAAAGAAGAATGTAATCATCCGGTGCGAATTTTAACCCACCTTGGCAGAAGAAATCCTTCCTATTGTACAAGTTCCGGCAAGGTATTACTCGCTTTCAACAACAATAATATTGTAGAACAGGTTATTGAGAATGGATTAATTACCCATATGCGCAACAGTATTACCGATCCGGATAAACTTCGTCGTGAACTTGAAACGATCCGACAAGAAGGTTATGCCGTCAGTACAGAAGAATTAACGGAAGGAACAAGGTCTGTTGCTGCACCAATTAAAGATCACACAGGCAAAGTAGTTAGCGCGATTACTGTTGTTGGACCAATCCAGCGTATAAAGGACAATAAAATCCCTGTTTTATCCAAGGCAGTTATTGAAGCAGGGAAGGAAGCTTCCGAACGACTAGGCTATGATGAACGGTACTTTAAGCGTTTCAGAAAGATGAATCGTTAAAGAGCGAAGAGCTATCAATAAACTGAGCTAAATCTTGTACCTATCAAATCCCCATCTGAAAAAGGTGGGGATTATTTACAATTACATGATACCGCTTTTCTAGTTACAAAATTCCCTGCAATTCTGCCTGGACATTTCACTTTATTTCGATATGTTTCTACAACATTCGATAAAATACAGGCCGTTTTAGTTATCCAAAAAATTCTTCGGCTTTTTCTAATTGTACTTCCTGTTCTTCTGTTAAATCATGTTCATCTACGATTGCATCAACCGGACAAGTAGCAACACAAGCACCACAATCAATACATATATCTGGATCAATGAAGAACTGCTCTGGTCCCTCTTCAATACAATCGACTGGACAAATACTGACACATTCTGCTGCCTTTTCCGTGCTGCATGGTTCCAATATGACGTAAGCCAAAGTTATCCTCTCCTTTTTCGGAATTCGATCATTTAGAGACTGTGTTCAAAGTTTCTGTTAGAAATTGTTCCTTGTCCACATTCAAAAAGTCTAAAGCATTAAGACCATGAATTTTAGCCTTTTCGGATTCATCTAAGGTTGTTAATTTATCAACAACTTTCCCGGATGGAACTTCCCTTAATAAAAACGGATAGTCAGAACCGGCGATAATTTGATCAACTCCGAATCTATCAATCATAAACTGTAAATTTCTTTCATCGTAAACAAGAGAGTCGTAATATAGTAATTTTGCATAATGGCTGGGTGGGTGTTCCGTTTTTCTTATATGCGGCCAAACTTCCCATCCCTGATCCATTCTAGGTAATAAATAGGGTAGAGATCCTCCGCCGTGTGCAAAACATATTTTTAAATTTTTATATTTATCCAACATACCACTCATAATAATACTTCCAGCCGCCAGAGCTGTTTCTGAAGGCATTCCAACCATGTACATGAGATTTTGTCGAGGCATTCTTTCTCTGCCCAACGTTTCCCATGGATGCACAAATAATGGAACATGTAGTTCATCGGCAGCTTTAAAAAAGCGTTCTAATGATTCATCATCTAGGTTTTTGCCATTCACATTACTTCCAATTTGGATTCCTTTTAGCCCTAGTTCATTAACTGCTCTATCCATTTCTTTTATTGCTAAATCGGTATCTTGTAAGGGAACCGTGCCCAAACCAATAAAACGCTTTGGATGTTCCTTCACAATGGAAGCAATAAAATCATTTTGAAATTTGGCCAGTTCTAATCCTTTGTCAGGATCTGACCAATAACTGAATGTAACAGGTACAGGTGATAAAACCTGAATATCAATTCCTTCTTTATCCATATCTTCCAATCGCTTCTCTGCACTCCAGGTTTGATCCGTTATATCCCTGAAGTTCTTGCCTTTTATCATAATATTGGCGCCACAGTCACACGTTTTTTCTAAGGTCGGCCAACGATCGTCATTATATTTTTCTGCTAAATTCAGAAATTCTTCGGATATAATATGGGTATGAAAATCAATTTTAAGCATTAAAAATCTCCTAGTTTTCATTATTTTTTAAGAGGAGATAGGCTGCAAGATCTATCTCCCTCATTTTTTTCATTTATTCTCCTAATATTGTTCCATAAGTGAAGTAACTTTCCGGAGGTGTACTACCCCACATTTCTAGTCCTAGTTGACCGATTTCCGGCCCCCATTCGATCGGCTTCCAATCCGGTGAAAACATTAAGAATCCACCTGTCCAGATTTCAACACGGTGACCTGAAGGTTCAAATACGTAGATAAATTGCGCACCGCTTGTTCCATGTTTACCAGGTCCCCACTCAATTTTAATGTCATTTTCCGCCATGATATTTGCTGCACGTAAAAGTTCATCCGGTGAGTCCAGATAATAAGCTAAATGATGAAACGCTCCTCCATTTTGATTGGAGTTTCTCATGAATGCAATTTCATGTGCAATATTTGTCCTACTCAGCCATGAACCTAAACGAATATCCTCTTGATTCTGAACAAAATAACGATGATGAATGCCAAGTAACTCTGTCCACCATTGCTGTTCTTTAGTAACATCATCTACCATAATATTGACATGGTCGAAACGGCGTGGCGCAACTCCCCTTGCAGGATATTTACTTGGATGACTCGCTAATTTTGACTTTAATGCTGGATCATCCGTAGTAAACAATTCTTTTTCCCAGTATAATTCAATTGGTACGCCGGATGGAGATTTAAAATGAATAGCATCCCCTAATGCTTTTTTCTTCCCGCCTTCCACCCATTTGAAATCAATATTCATTTTTGTCAACAGCTTTTCGAACAGCTTTAACGATTCATCCGTACTTACACGCCAACCAATACGATTTACTTCCGATTTATTCGACGCTTTCAAAACCAACGTATGATGGTCATAGTCCTGCCATGCTCTTAAATATGCACGCTCACCGTCATTTTCCGTTAACACTAAGCCCATTACTTCTGTATAGAACCATAATGATTTCTCGAAATTTGTTACACCGATTTCTACATGCCCCAGATGGGCAACAGTTCGTAAATAACTATCTAATCTTTCCTGAGCAGATCCCTGAATTTCTTCTTTCACTTTAGCCATTTATATAAACCTCCGTGTTTATTGTTATTTTTTTAACATGATTCCATTTCTCACAAGCCCGCAACTATTTTTTCTTTCTTCTTGTTTTCTTTCCTGCTCATCACTGATGTACTGTGAGCTGTGTGTAATGATTCATTTGGATCGATATAGACCTTTGCATTACTCACCGCAATAGGTGCCTCCCCAAAGCCTGTTGCCATTAATTTAACTTTCCCCGCATATGTGGATATATCTCCAACGGAATATATACCTGGAATAGTCGTTTCTGCCCTTGAATTTACTAGAATAGAATTATTTTCAATCGCTAATCCCCAATCCTTAATTGGACCTAAATTCGATATGAAACCATAATTCACTAGGAATTCATCCGCTTGTAGTTCGATATTTTTATCGCCTTTGGATTGTTTTAGCTTTATTGTTTCAATTTTTGAATCCCCTGTTATTTCAGTCGGACTATATGGAGTTAATATATTAACAGAAGAATCCTTCATTAGACTTACACTGTGCTCATGGGCCCTGAAACGATCTCTCCGGTGCACAATAGTAACGTTTGATGCAATACTCTCCAACATTAAAGTCCAATCCACCGCTGAATCCCCACCACCGAAAACAACGACGTCTTTATTTTTGAAATCATTGAGATCTTTAATACGGTAATGAAGGTTCTTTCCGTCAAATTTTGTTTCATTTTCCAAATTCATTGTCCGCGGTTTAAAAGCTCCGTTTCCGGCAGTAATAATAATTGTTCTGGAATAATGGGTTTGCGTGCTTGTTTTGATTTGAAATATATCGTTTTCTTTCGTAACCTCTTTTACTTCTTCATTCAAACAAACCTCATTTTCAAACTGGTTCATTTGTTCCGTTAATCTTTCTACTAGATCACTTGCTTTTATTTTGGTAAATCCAGCTACATCATAGACATATTTATCCGGGTACAGTGCTTCCAGCTGTCCACCTAACTGTGGTAAGCTCTCTATTATTTTTACTGAAGCCTGACGCATACCAGCATAAAATGCGGTAAATAAACCTACTGGACCTCCACCTATAATCGTCATATCGTATATTTCATTATCATTACACATTGAATTGTTCAACCACCTTTCGAAATGTCAATTTATAGAATCAAACTGATCTTTCCATGAGGTCTTAAACTATCTAAAGCTAAAACGACCCTTTTACTTTTGATCGAAAGTTGATTATTCACATGTGCTAATTCAAACTCCTGTTTCCCGACAAATGTGTCAACAACTTCTCTTTTGGTACGATGAGTTGTAAAGTTACATTTTACTGTTATTAATTCTGAATCCAAATTATTGACCCTTATATTATGATAATTTTGAACCGTAGTAGAGTGTGGATATTCAACATGCGCCTCTTTCTTTAAGAGCCTTTCCGCACGATCCTGCAGTCTTGTTCTATCATCATCGACATAGAATATAGATGTTAGCGGACTGGCATCCGGGTCACCAATCGGAGGAATGGTATACGTGCCATCCTCCGTGAATAATGCAGCCCACTCATTTAATTTCCACTCATCTATTAACTCCGCTTCCATATATAAAAAATCAACTACATCTTGGCGTGTTAAAGTCATTTCAGAACAACCTCCTTCTCCTTACTATAGGATTTTTGCAGTACCGTATTATATTGTCTCCAAAAAGCCCGCATCTGAAGTTCATCTGTTGCTAGTGCGCCGCCTTCTCTTGCCATTCCCTTTGAGATATCATTCCATTCAACTTCCGAATTATTGTTATACGCTTCCTGACATAATTCCAATGCCTCATTATCATCGGGTGTTGCGAATCCGCCTGGCCCTAAAAACTCTAAGAAGTTCGTATTTCTAGCTTGGCGGTGTGCATCAGCCTCCCCTTTTGGAGCTAATGAATAGCCTGATACTTCCATATAGTCTGGGGATGTAGGATAAAAGGTTCTGGCCGTGATAGCCATGATGTCATTAATAACCAGGTTCGGGAATATTAAAATGTTACGGTTATAATTCGCTATGCGATCTGCTCTCTCTTCACCAAACCGGTCAACAAGGCCCTCTTTAATTTCTTCCATGTCCTTCTTTAAATCGTCATCCCATATTGGCGTCCACTGTGCAATTGGTCTTCCCCACGGGGCTACATATTCCATGACACCATGACCGTTATCTAGTTGAATACCTTTTCCTTCTAATTTGACCCGTTTTAAATCGGGATCTTGTGATTGTTTTATATCAAAATATGTTTTATGCGTAGGCATTCCATGATATAAATCAACACTATTTTCTGCAATTAATTTCCAGTTCGCTCTTACGCTATATTCCTGTACACCACCTAGTGCTTCTAGTCCGGCTTCCGATTGGTCAACAACAAGGTCAATATATTCTTTCGCATTTCCTAAATATTCATCAAGGGAAATAGCGCCATTATCAAAGTTAACAAACATGAATCCGCGATAGTTCTCCAATCGATTAACCGCTTTCATATTCTTACTACCATCATCATTAAAATCATCCGGGAATCCGTCTTTTCCAGGCATACCTACTAATTCACCATCATTTTTAAAACTCCACGCATGGTAAAAACAACGGAATGCCCTTGCATTACCTTCGTTTTCCCGACAAACTAATGCACCACGATGTGGACAAGTATTGAACAGGGCTCTAATAACACCGTCTTGACCGTGTACAAATACTAAGTTACGGCCCCCTACTTTCTTACGCTTATAGTCTCCTTTTTCAGGTATTTCGGTTTCGTGGCCGATAAACAACCAACATTTATTAAAAATTTCAGCTCTTTCTCTTGCTAATATCTCTTTCTCTGTAAATACGCTTCTATGAACAAGAAATTCATTCTTTTTGATATTGTCCTGAATTATTTCCATTTAACTTCCCTCCATTTTAGTTTAAAGCTAGTTATGAAACTTGATCCTTCTAAAAACAAATACCAAACAGCTATCTACAAAATTCTATCAATGGTTGTTTTCAAAATTTCGAGGAGTCTGCTCAAGAAACGGTAAAATGACGCCTCCATCTGCATTACTGACTAATTTATTAATTTGACCCCAACGTATAATGATATGCTCAACCATTTTCTTCACATTTTTTCTATGGAAAGTTCACTCGCATCATAGCTTATTTCAGTGTCCGTTAGTGCTTGTATTTATTCGGCAGCTTTTTGTTCTTTCTATTTCTAAGCAACAGCATAACCAATACCCCACGGCAGATCCGGCTACGATAGCAATACTTCAATCTAATGATTAACTCATCAGCTCATCCTCCAAATTGAGTCCTTCCTCCCAACCAAGTATGCGCTTACACGACTCTCCAGAAAATAATTTGCCCATTAACTTTACTCTGATGACTGAAGACGAGTAAAATATGTTCTTAAATTAAATTATATAAGATTGACTATTCAGAAACCAATTAATTATTTCTTAAATTAACCTTCAATTCCAAGAAAAATTTTATGTGAAATCATAACCAAAATTGTGTATAATTGTAAATTTCAATTAATTTCATTGACATACTTAACAGTTTTTCGGTAAAATGTACTTTAGCGTTCTGTTACTTTGATGAAATGTAATCGCTTTCCATAAAGGTCAGAGGGGGAAAGAACATGAATGAAAATCAATTGGAATCTTTTCTAACGATAGCCAAGTATAAAAGCTATTCAAAAGCAGCGGTTGCTCTTAATGTTACTCAACCTACGATTACATCACGAATAAAAGCTTTAGAGGATATTTTAGGGTGTAAGCTTTTCACGAGAATTGGTCATGATATTTTTTTAACCGAGGAAGGTAATATGTTTAAAGAGTATGCCAAAAATATTTCTTTGTATATTAACCAATCAAAAGAGATAACTAATATGCTCAAAGATCCAATCATAAAAGTTGGATTTTCTCCAGGATACTCGTATTCCTTTATAGTAGAGCTTTTAAAAATGATAAAATCAATTGGGGGTATTGACATTCAAGTTATCGAAGGTTACGATTCTATCAGTTTAAATGAAAGGGCTTTAGCTGGTGAAGTTGACTTAATCTTTACAAGGGAGGCTTTGCCAAATAGTCATGATATTATTTCAGAGTACCTGTTTGATAGTAAACCGGTAGTTATTATCCCCAAAGACCATCATCTAAATGAAAAACAAGATCTTTGTTTAAAGGATTTAAATGATGAGACAATTATAAGTTTCAAACGGGACACCCT
>DATGTS010000042.1:0-2438 GCA_035301745.1 Candidatus Avamphibacillus sp. | reverse complement strand
GATATCATAAAGGCATAGGTCTTATGCTTTTTTGAGATGAATGAAGAAAAGTAACCTTAGAGTCTTTAAGATTTTTAAATTGGTGCTATGATTGAATTTGGGGTGATGATTCTGTCAATGTTTATGTCGATTTTCAAAATGCTGCCATATATAATTTTTTACGGATTAATTGCATTTGTTATTTTTCTAATTATTAAAGACAAGTATCAAAATCAACACGCGATTTTAAAAACACATCCTTTGTTGGGAAGATTGCGTTATATTTTTGAAATGGTTGGTCCTGAATTCAGACAATATTGGTTTTTAAATGATAAAGAAGGAAAACCTGTTGATCGTGATACACAAGAAACAATTGCAAGAGCAGGAAAATATGCTAATACTGTTATAGGTTTTGGGTCTAAGAAAGATTTTTCACTGACAAGTTTTTACTTAACTAATTCGATGTTTCCACTGAATATTGATGAACTAAGCGTGGATAATCGTGCGCCAATTCAAACCTATACATACCAAATCTTGAATGAAACTGTAACAAAGAGAAAAGAAAAGCGAAATCAAGTTCAAGTTAAACCATGGCACTTATCTGAAGTAAATAAAATTACAATTGGTCCAGAGAGAGCACAGCCTTTCCATGTTAAAGGATTATTAGGAGTCTCTGCGATGAGTTTTGGTGCTTTATCAAAGAGCGCCGTGAAAGCGCTCGCCCAAGGGGTGGCCATTAGTGGCGGCAGTTTTATGAATACTGGGGAAGGTGGTATTTCACCTTACCATTTATCGCGTATCTATGATGTTAACAATCCAGATCTTGAACTTGTAGATTCCCTAAGCGAAAAGCTTGTTCATTATATATGTGAACATCCGAACGCCTCAAATTTTGAGTTGGAAAAACGTTTTGGCAGAAGTATCATGACGCACTTAGATAACTTAGTCAAACAAGGTGTGCTTAACGAAAAAAGAGCCGATTTAATTTTCCAAGTTGGTTCAGGTCTATTCGGAGCCAGGAAAAACGGAAAATATTCTGAAGAAGTCTTTTTAGAAAATGCGATGAAACCTGAAGTAAAAGCCATTGAATTGAAATTGGCACAAGGTGCAAAAGTCCGCGGTGGAAAACTACCGAAAGAGAAAATCACTGCAGAGATTGCCAAAATTCGCGGCGTTGATATGGGACACGATGTCGAAAGCCCGAATCGCTTCCCTCTCTTCTCTGATATGGACGGTTTGTTTGACTGGGTATCACACTGGCAGGATATTACAGGGAAACCTGTTGGCATTAAAGTCGTGGCAGGCGACAATGACTCCTTTGAGGATTTAGCTAAATATATGAAAGAAACAGGCAAAAACCCGGATTTCATTTCAATTGATGGTGCAGAGGGTGGAACCGGTGCGACCTATCAAGAAATGGCCGATAGTTTAGGAATGCCTATTTACTCTGGACTACATATTCTCGATCAAACGTTGAGAAAATATGGTGTTCGTGAAGACGTTAAAATTATTGCTTCTGGAATGCTTGCAACAGCAGATAAAATGGCAATTGCCTTGTCATTAGGTGCCGATCTAATTTACGTTGCGCGTGCAGCCATGAATACAGTTGGTTGTATTAATGCAGGAAAATGTCAGACAAACCATTGTCCTGTTGGAGTTACATCACACTTACCACATTTAGAAGCTGGTCTTGTTGTTGAAGAAAAGAGATTCCGGACAGCAAACTATTTAAAGACAATGCGTGAGGGATTGTTTATGCTCGGTGCTTCTTGTGGCATTGACTCACCATCTAAGTTCAGCAAAGAACATATCGTGTTACGCGAATCGAATAACAATGTGACTAAGTATAAAGATGCTGCAACGGAGTCTGTTTCATCTATTGCACAAATAACACGGATTGAAGACGTAAAAAGTACTAAGGAGAAAGAGGAAGAGAAAGAATTAGTAAGAAGTTAACGCTTCCTCGTAACTGATAAGGGGCCGCGTCACGTCGAAAAGATTTGGGTCTGTATTTTCATACTATCAATGACAAAAAACATGTCAGGGGGAGATTTCCGCTGACATGTTTTTCTTTAACCTAATATCCAGCCACTTCGTCATCTCTCGTCATGAGTGGTTGCAACACACTTTGTAATGTGCTCTTTTCTTCCTTATTTAAGGGTATCATAGGTAATCTAACGTCTTCCCTAATATTTACCCCGAGTATGTTAAGTCCAGCTTTTACCGGAGTCGGGCTAGGTGCTGCGAATACTGCTTTCATGATCGGTAACAGACTGCGGTGCACAGTAGCTGCGTGCGTCACTTCACCTTTTTTATAGCTTGTGACCATATCCTGCATTTCATTTCCAATAATGTGAGAAGCAACAGAAACGACGCCGTTACCACCCACAGCTAGAGACGGCAATGTTAAACTGTCGTCACCACTATATAGTGTAAAATCATCCGATGTACGGCTAATG
>DATGTS010000041.1:0-35908 GCA_035301745.1 Candidatus Avamphibacillus sp. | reverse complement strand
AATCTTTTCTTTACTTCTTGAGTTGATGATAAATAGGCTATATCCTTAAGTACTATTTTTTGCATTGAATTTAAGATAAGTTTCTTCTTCATACGCAGATAAACAAGGTCCTTCATAGCCAAAACTCCTTATAAAAATAATCGGTGATGTTAGTATCTGCAAAAAGCATATTTTTATGATGAAAGAAGGGAGAAAAGCTAAAAGGCAAGAACAAAGGCGCAAAGCCCGGTTTTAATCGGCCTTCCTTGAGATAGAGTCGATGTTGACTTATCGTGTCATGGGGTGAAGGAAGTCTCGCTAAGGCTTTAGCGCATGCGCCGAACGTGGCTCTTCCTGTTGCTCAGTTATCCTCAAGCTTAAAATTTTATAATTTTCTAGATTACAAGTAAATCACGGCATTCATCCGGGAAGATGCATGCCATTACTCTTCTGCTAATTCTAACGTTATTCTACCAAGTTTTCCTGTCCTCAAATCTCTTATAACTATATCGGCAACTTTATCAAAATTTACATTTCCTCCGCTTTCTAAAGCCCCTCTTTTTTTCCCTATACTCTCAAAAATTTCCCACATATCATCTATTAAAGAACTTATATCATACCGTTTATTTAACACATCAGGATAATATTTTCGTAAATAATTAATAACATATGCTACAACATCCTGCATCGAGACTAAATGATCTTTAATCGTTCCAATCGCTGCTAGGCGGTAACCTATTGCCTGATCTTCAAACTTGGGCCATAAAATACCTGGAGTATCAAGTAAATCAAATTCATTCTTAACTTTTATCCACACTTGCTGTTTAGTTACACCAGGCCGATCTCCAGTTGCAGCAATCTTTTTATTGGCCAACCGATTAATTAAAGTTGATTTACCTACGTTAGGTATTCCAATTATCATCGCTCTTGCGGGTCTTGGTTTGATTCCTTTTTTAATTAACTGATTAAGTTTCACTTGACCTAGTTCTTTTCCAAACTGAATAACCTTAGAAATATCAGATTTATCATTAACATTTACCGCAATTGCTTTTACTTGATTTTCTTCAAAATGATGGATCCATTTCTCTGTTTCTCTTGGGTCAGCAAGATCCTTTTTCATAAGTACAATCATTTTAGGTTTATCTTTTAAAATCTCTTGTAACATTGGATTTTGCGACGATAAAGGAACCCGTGCATCTACTAATTCTATTACGAAATCTACAAGTTTTAACTTTTCTTCTATTTCTCGTCTTGCTTTTGCCATATGTCCAGGAAACCATTGGATTGTCATTATCTCACATCCTTAATCAATATTATCTTTAAATATTTACTTCATTATCATTTGAATTCAATGTTTGCCAACGGGATATCGGCCAAATAATAATATCTGTTTTACCAACGATTTGTGATTTTGATATTAGGCCAATAACACGGCTGTCTGTCGAATTATTACGATTATCTCCTAAAACAAGATACTTATCCTCGGGAATTGTCTGATATCCTCCAGGAAGCTCTTCCAGTGTAAAGTTTTCATATATTGTTACGTCAGAATCCATATTTCTTTCATCATTTTCTGCTAAAAAAGGCTCAGGTACTTTTTCTCCATCGATATATAGAACACGATTTCTAACTTCCACGTGTTCTCCCGGGAGCCCTATGATTCGTTTAATAAAATCTCTATCTTCTGATGCATGAAAGACTATAATATCAAAACGCTCAGGGTCCTTAAAATGATAATCAAATTTATTAACTATCATTTTATCACGGTCGTGTAATGTTGGTAACATCGATGATCCATCGACTACAATAGGGGCGAATAAGAATGTTCTTACAAAAACAGTAAGAGCTAACGCAATTATAAATATTTTCGCCCATTCTACCCACAATTTTTCAGGATGATTCATCACTTTCATCTCCCTATTAGTGAAACTACATTTTCTTTTTATAATTACAATTTAACATAAAAAAGAGCTTGCCCACATCGACAAGCTCCCTTCTAAACTACTTTTAAAATCAGAATCAGCAGCCAATAAACATCTGCTTTGTTCAACTAATATTTTGGAGGTTAAACTCCGACTAAATAATGCTTTACATTATCGACGCTCTTTAATACGTGCTGCTTTTCCACGTAGATTACGTAAATAATACAGTTTCGCACGACGAACAGAACCACGTCTTGATACTTCAATTTCCGCAATTCGTGGTGAATGAACTGGGAATGTACGCTCAACACCTACACCGTAAGAAATCTTTCTAACTGTAAATGTTTCACTGATTCCACCGCCTTGTCGTTTAATAACAACACCTTCGAAAACCTGAATACGTTCACGACTTCCTTCTACAACTTTAACGTGAACTTTTACAGTATCACCTGCGCGGAAATCAGGATGATCCGTACGAAGTTGATCTTTTGTAACTTCTTCGATTATATTTTGCATCCTGCTTCACTCCTTCCAAACCAACATTCTTATCCTTCTAAGGGACAGCGGAATATCGTTTATACGGTTTAAGTATTTCCTTAAACACCTTATTTAATATACCATAATTAAAAATACAGTTCAAATGATTTTTGACATTATTTATTTATAGCATCTTCATTAATTATTTCATTTAAATATGTTTGTTCTTTTTTTGTTAAATGAACTTGATTCAACAAATCTGGTCTCCGATGATACGTTCGTCTAAGTGATTCTTTTCTTCTCCATTTTGCAATTTTTTCATGATGTCCTGAGAGTAATATTTCTGGTACTTTCATCCCGCGAAAATCAGCTGGCCTAGTGTAATGTGGATGTTCTAATAAACCAGTTGTAAATGAGTCTTCTGGCGCAGACTCTTCATTACCCAAAGCATTTGGGAGAAGTCTTACAACGCTATCAATAACTACCATGGCACCAAGTTCGCCGCCTGTTAAAACATAATCCCCAATCGAAATTTCATCTGTTACAAGTTGCTCTCTAATCCGTTCATCGTACCCTTCATAATGACCACAAATAAAGATAAGATGATCTTCTCTGGATAGTTCTTCCGCTTTCTTTTGGGTGTATGTCTCACCTTGTGGACACATTAGAATAATGCGGGGGGATGTCTTATTTGAAGAGGAAATTTCTTCGACCGCATCAAATATTGGTTGAGGCGTTAAAACCATACCAGCTCCGCCTCCATAAGGATAGTCATCAACCTTATGGTGTTTATTGTTCGAGTACTTGCGAAAGTCCATTAAATCGTAAGTGAATGCTTCTTTACTTTGAGCTTTTTTTAAAATAGAAGAGTCTAAAACACTTGTAAACATGTCTGGGAATAAAGTTAAAATATCGATATGCATTAATCTAGCAATCCTTCCATTGGATCAATTGTAATTCTTTTAGCATGAACATCAATTTTTTTTACGACATCTTTAATATTTGGAATAAGTATTTCTTTAGTTTTATTTTGATTAATTACAAAAACATCATTTGCTCCAGGTGCTAAGATTTCTTTCACCTGACCAATCCACTCATCGCTTGTTGTATAAACATCACAACCAATAATTTCATAATAGTAGTATTCATCTTCATTTAGCTCTGTCAACTCTGACTCTTTTATTTTTAAATAAGCACCTTTGAAACTTTCCACATCATTAATTGTTTCATATCCTTCGAAAGAGAGGAGATCAAAACCTTTATGTTTTCGGTGACTTTTTATAACTAATTTTTCAGTCAAAGAGCCCTCTTCCACTAAATATAATGTCTTGCCGACCTTAAATCGATCTTCAAAGTCAGTCAACCGGTATACTTTTACTTCTCCTTGGATACCATGTGTATTAGTAATTTTTCCAACAGCAAACATTTTTTCATCCATTATCTCACCAACTATCGGTCAATGCGAATAACAACATTATCTTTAATAATAATTGCCTGTTCTTCCATTATTTCATCCCAATGCGAACCTTCTTTAACCTCAACAAGAGCTTCAACTTCTTTTTCAATAATCTCACTGCCTATTTCCAGTATTTCCAATTGCTCCATTTTAAAATCTAATATTTTAATTTGATCTTTTCTCTTTTTGATCTCTTGCTGGAAACGATTTTTTATATCTTGTTGACGTCCACCAGCTTTATTCTGAAGTTTCCTTTGTTCAAATAACAGTTGTTGACACTCTTGTTCAAGACGCATTTTTTTAGAAGCAAAGTTGTTTTTTATTTTTTCTTTACTTTTTTCTGTTATGATTTGTTTAACTTGGACCTTCTTAATGATATTCACACAAATTCCCCGCTCTCACTTAAGGTATGTGAAAATGATGTAAAATGTGGAAAAAGGGAAAGGTATTCCCCCTCCCCCTTTACATAATATCTAAATAAATCCGTTTGTTCGCATCCGTTTTAGTTGCATAAACAACTGTGCGAACTGCTTTTGCAACACGACCATTCTTGCCGATAACCTTCCCGACATCATTTTCATTCACAGTAAGATGATAAACTATTTTTGTTTCTTCTTCTTTTTCAGTGACAACGATATCCTCAGGATGATCGACAAGAGGGGTCACAATTGTTTTAATTAGGCCTTTCATGATATCACACTACTTTACTTTTGATTTTTCTGGTCGTGGAATTTTTTCATGATGCCTTGTTTTGAAAAAAGATTACGTACTGTATCACTCGGTTGAGCACCGTTTGACATCCAGCTTAACGCCTTTTCTTCATCGATTTTCAATTCAACCGGTTCTGCAACTGGATTATATGTTCCAATCTGCTCGATTTGACGTCCATCACGTGGTGAACGTGAGTCAGCTACAACAATACGGTAAAATGGATTTCGTTTTGAACCCATACGTTTCATACGAATTTTAACAGCCATTCATTACACCTCCATCAAAAATAATGTTGACAAGTTTAAATTCTAACAGAAAGTTTAACATCTGTAAAGGGTTTTTACATTACATGAAAGGAAGTTTAAACCCTTTGCCTTTTTTTCCTTTTTGCATATTTGTCATTTGTTTCATCATTTTCTTCATTTCATTGAATTGTTTTAATAAACGATTCACTTGTGAAACCGTAGTTCCAGAACCTTTTGCAATTCTTTTTTTACGGCTTGCATTCATGATATTTGGATCTTGACGCTCATTTTTCGTCATTGATCTTATAATAGCTTCAATTTGACCAATATGACTTTCATCAATTTGGGCATTTTTTAAACCTTTCATCTTATTTGCACCAGGAATCATTGCCATTAACTCATCTAAAGGTCCCATGTTCCTCACTTGGTCCATTTGTTCTAAAAAATCGTCAAAAGTAAAGGACATCGTTCGCATTTTCTCTTCTAATGCTTTTGCTTGCTTTTCATCAATGTCTGTTTGTGCTTTTTCTATTAATGTCAGCACATCTCCCATACCAAGTATTCGGGAAGCCATACGATCTGGATGAAAAGGTTCAAATTGATCTAATTTCTCACCCATTCCCGCAAATTTAATTGGCTTATCAGTAACAGCTTTGATTGAAAGTGCGGCTCCACCTCGTGTATCCCCATCAAGTTTCGTTAAGACTACACCAGAAATATCGAGTTGATCATTAAAACTCTCGGCAACATTAACAGCATCTTGACCAGTCATGGAATCAACTACGAGAAAAGTTTCATCCGGATTTACTTTTTGTTTTATTTGTGTCAACTCATCCATCAATTCATTATCAACATGTAGGCGTCCAGCAGTATCGATAATGACGTAATCATTATGTTCCTCTTTTGCCTGCTCGATTGCTTTTTCAGCAATTTCTACAGGGCTTGTTTCTGTTCCCATAGAAAATACAGGCATATTTAATTGTTTACCTAACGTTTCTAGCTGGTTAATCGCTGCAGGGCGATACACGTCACAAGCTACAAGCATTGGATTTCGATTATGACTTTTTCGCAGGTGGTTTGCTAATTTACCACTAGTTGTTGTTTTACCTGCACCTTGAAGGCCAACCATCATGATAACAGTTGGTGGGCGATCAGCTACTGCTATTTTACTCTGTTCTTCCCCCATAAGGATGGTCAGTTCATCCTTAACTACTTTTATTACTTGCTGTCCAGGTGTTAAGCTTTCCATGACCTCTTGACCAACAGCACGTTCTTTTATTCGATTAATCAAATCCTTAACAACGCGAAAGTTGACATCAGCTTCAAGTAATGCAAGGCGAACTTCGCGTGTCATTTCTTTGACATCTTGTTCTGAAACTTTTCCTTTTCCAGTTATTTTTTTAATTGTACCTTGCAAACGTTCGGCAAGTCCCTCAAATGCCATAGAAGGTGTCCCCCTAATCTAATTCTTTTAATTGTTGAATACTTGTTCTCACTTTTACATAGTTCTCTTCTTCCAAATATTCTTCCATTTGTTCAATCAGTAACATACGTTGTTTAAATTTTTCATACAACTTTAACGTCTCTTCATAAGATTCAAGCATCGTTTCGGTTCGCTTAATATTGTCATATATAGCTTGACGAGACACTTGAGCATTTTCTGCAATTTCGCCCAATGAGTAGTCTCTCAAGTAATACTTTCCCATATAGTCTCGTTGTTTTGGCGTGAGTAAAGCCTGGTAAAAGTCAAATAAATAATTGATACGAACAGTTTTTTCGAGCATTGTCCTCTCCCTCGTTAAGTGAAAACACTTTACAATAAATCATACCGAATAAAACAGCTTTATGTCAAGTTCCTATTGCTTTTATTCCTCTTCGTCACTTTCGTCAATTATATCAGCAAAAAGCCCGTAAACGAATGCACTTGCATCAAATTTTTGTAAGTCTTCTACTTGTTCACCTAGGCCCACAAATTTAACAGGTATACTTAACTCATGTCGTATAGCTAAAACAATTCCACCTTTAGCTGTTCCATCTAATTTTGTCAATACAATTCCGGAAACGTTTGTACTGTCTGAAAAAGTTTTTGCTTGGCTTAAAGCATTTTGTCCCGTAGTAGCGTCAAGAACAAGCAAAACTTCATGTGGGGCTCCAGGTACCTCACGTTCGATGACACGATTAACCTTTGCTAATTCATTCATTAAATTAACCTTGTTTTGAAGCCTTCCTGCTGTATCACAAATGAGTACGTCTGCCTCGCGGGCTTTCGCCGCCTTAATTCCATCAAAAATTACGGCAGCTGGGTCACTTCCAGCACTTTGTTTAATAACTTCAACACCGGTTCGCTCTCCCCAAACTTCAAGTTGCTCAATAGCTCCAGCTCGAAACGTGTCACCAGCTGCTAAAACAACATGTTTTCCTTCTTGCTTCATTTGGTGAGTAAGTTTCCCAATCGATGTAGTTTTTCCAACACCGTTAACCCCTACAACTAAAATGATTGACAATCCATCTTCATTTAATTGGAGTTCATCTATTTCCTCACTCTCTCCATCATAATACATTTCTACTAATTTTTCGGAAATAACATCCCTTACTTCACTCGGGTTTTTTACATTTTTACGTTTAACTTCCATCTTTAATTCATCGATGAGCTCCATAACAGTCGTTACACCAACATCTGCGGTAATAAGTACTTCTTCTAATTCCTCAAAGAAATCTTCATCCACACTGCGATATCTGGCAATTAAATCGTTAATTTTACTTGAGAAAGAATGACGAGTTTTTTCCATCCCTTCTTTATATGTTTTCGTTACTTCTTCACTTTCTTTTTTCATAAATTTACTTTTTAACTTTTTCATAAAACTCATTGTTAAACCCCCTATGATTCAATTAATTCACTTGTTTCTTCTAATCTTACTGACACAAGTCGTGAGACGCCTGACTCTTGCATCGTCACACCATATAATACATCTGCTTCCTCCATTGTACCTTTTCGGTGTGTAATAACAATAAATTGTGTGCTTTCACTATGATTTCTGACATACCTAGCAAATCGATCAACATTTGCCTCATCCAGAGCTGCTTCAACCTCATCAAGTATACAAAAAGGAACAGGCCGTACTCTAAGAATAGAAAACAGCAAGACAATTGCTGTTAGAGCTCTTTCTCCACCCGAAAGCAATCCTAGATGCTGTAGTTTTTTTCCTGGTGGCTGGGCGATGATATCAACACCAGTATGTAACAGGTCATTAGGATCAGTTAATTTCAATTCTGCATGACCACCACCGAAAAGCTCTTTAAATACAACGGTAAATTCTTCTTTAATATGTCTGAATGTCTCATCAAATAACCTCTTCATTTCCTGATCCATTTCAGATATAGCTGTATATAGTGTTTGCTTCGCTTCAACAAGATCTTCTTTTTGTTCCATTAAAAAGGAATATCTTTCCGAAATACGTTCATATTCATCAATTGCACCAATATTAACTGTACCGAGATCATTGATTTTATTTTTTAATAATTTTACAGCCTCTTTCGCTTCATCCTTATCTTTACATTTCTCATAAGTTTTTCTTGCACGTTCATATGTGACTTCATAATCTTCTTGTAGTTGAGAAAGTCGATTTTCCAAATCAACATCCATACGATTTGCTTTTACTTCTTTCTCCTGAATTTTTTGTGCAAACATTTGATGTTGCCTGCTTTCTTCTTTCAACTCCATTTCATGGTCATTTACTTTTTGTGTGCGTATATTACGTTCAGATCTTTTCTGTTGTATATTAGCTAGCATTTTTTCTTTCGAATCTCTATAATATTCTATTTTTTGTTCAATCATTTCCTCAGACTCATCTAGTTTTTCTACTTCCAATAAATTATCAAGTTCTGCTGTATATTTTTTATACTGTTTCTCACTATCTGTTAAATTTTGTTTTAAACTTGACGTTTTTTCTTGTTGATGCTTTAATCTTTCCATTTGTTCAGCTAAGGCGACCTGATGACCATGAAGCTCATCTTGATATTTTTCTCTGTTTTCCTTCAATTCATTCTCTTCTGCAGTTAATATATCTATTTTTTTCTGTACAGATTGGAGTTCTTGCTTTATTTCATCCAGATTATTGGTTAACTCATTAACCATATCTTTAAAATTCGCTTCTTCTTGATTAAACTGCCTCTGTTCTCGGTTGTATAACTCTAGATTTTCATTAAGTGATTCAAGTCGCATATTTATTTGCGTAACATTTTCTCTCTTTTGTTGTAAGTTTTGCTGTTCTTGTTGAATGTCGTTTTCTAAATCTTCAACTTGTGATTCATATTTTTTTATTGTAGCTTTTTGTTCCCTCACATCTTGAGAAAATGAATCTGCTTTTTGCGTAAAGTCTCTTAATTTCTCAGTCACTTCCTGTAAATCTTTTTCACGTGTAAATAGTGATGAATTCTGTTGTTTTCTTGTTCCACCTGACATCGAACCACCTGGATTCACGACATCACCTTCAAGGGTTACGACACGATATCTACGATTAGCTAATCTTGCAATTTCGTTGGCATCTTTTAATGTCTTAGCGATAATAACATGTCCCATTAAATGCCTAATCACTTTTTCATACTTAGTATCTGCTTTAACCAACTGTGATGCTATGCCAATGAATCCCTGATGTCTACTGATTTTCTGCTGAATGTTTTCAGGTATATAGCGTTCAGTAATTGAAGTAAGCGGCAGAAATGTAGCTCGTCCTGCTTTTGTTTTCTTCAAATAACCTATTGCGGATCTTGCTGCTTCTTCATTTGAGACCACAATATGTTGTGCCTGACCGCCTAAAACCGTTTCAATAGCAGTGATAAATTTCTTTGGTATATCAACTAATTCAAGAACCGCTCCATGAATTTCATATAATAAATTTTTTTCTCTTGCTTTTAATACTGTTTTAACACCTTGAAAAAAACCTTGAAAATCTTCTTTCATTTCCTCAAGCATTTCTTTTCTGGATTTCATTTTTTCAATATATTGAAAGCCTTGATAAAGTTTTGTTTGCGATTTTTGATAATGTGTACGTTTATTTTCTAAGTCTTTCTTTAGTTTCTCCAACTTCTCTTGTTTGCTGCGAAAGTCTTGTTCTAATTTTTCAAGAGTTTTCGTTGCTTCTTTATTACTTTCAATCAATTCATTTCTTGTAGAAAGTAATTTTTGCTTATTATCTAGGTGTTTTTCCTTTTTTGACATTAATTGCTTTAATTGCTGCTCTATCGAATGTTTTTCATTACGTTTAGCGGCTTGTTTGTTAAGGTATTCAATGTAAATAGATTTCAAATCTTCTATTTCATCCATAATATTTTCTTTTGAAGTAGATAATATCGTTTCTAATTCTTTCGCTTTCTTCTTCGTTTCTTGTCTATTTTTCTTCAAAGTCTCTAATTGACCTAATTCAATTTTCAACTCTTCTTCTAATCTTTTAATATGATTGTTCATTTCAATTTTTTGTTGTTCTAACTTTTCTTTATTTTCTTCCAAATGTTTATGACGCTCGTTGAAAACTTGTTTTTTTCCTTCATATTGTTCAAGCCCTTGAGTAACTTCTAATAATTTCGCTTGGATACTTTCAATAGAATCATCTAATAACTGGATTTCCTGACGCTCTTTTTCTAGCTGAGCTTCCTTTTGTTGAAGTGATGTTTTCCATTCTATTTCTTTCATTTGTTCTTCTTCCAGTTCAGCTAGTAACTTTTTCCACTTATGATGGAGTTCATCAATCTCAGTAACCAAAAAAGAAATCTCTTTTTCCTCTAATTGTTTTTTTAATTCAAGATAGTTTTTAGCTTTTTTAGATTGTTCCTCGAGTGGTTGAATCTGCTGTTCAATTTCATAGATAATATCATCAACACGATTTAAGTTTTCTTCAGTTTCTGCTAACTTAAATTCCGATTTCTTTTTACGCTGCTTATACTTTAATACACCCGCTGCTTCTTCAAAAATAATCCGTCGTTCTTCTGCTTTAGAACTTAATATTTCCTCAACTTTACCTTGACTAATAATAGAGAATGCTTCACGTCCTAAACCAGAATCCATAAATAAATCTACGATGTCTTTTAAACGGCAAGCTTGCTTATTAATATAAAATTCACTTTCACCGGACCGGAATACTCTCCTCGTTACACTAATCTCTTTATAATCAAGTGGAAGAGTCTGTTTTGTATTATCAAGAACTAATGTTACTTCTGCGACGTTTAAGGGCTTACGAGAATCACTACCCTGAAAAATAATATCTTCCATCTTAGAACCTCTAAGTGACCTGGCAGATTGTTCACCAAGAACCCAGCGAACTGCATCCGTAATATTACTTTTACCACTACCGTTCGGCCCTACGACTGCTGTAACTCCTGGAACGAATTCGATATCTATTCGTTCCGCAAATGATTTAAATCCAACACTTTCTAACCGTTTTAAAAACATAAACAATCTCCTACCTATTCTTGATTATAAATCTAAGATGTTATCTAATATCATTTGGCATTTTAACTCATATATTTTATCATATATATAGCTACACGAGAAATAAACTATTTTATAAGTTTTATAATGAAAATCTATTATTTGGGGTGTTTAAATGAATTTAGATCAACCATCAGAAAAAAATTTGAAATTTATTCTTGAGGAATTGACCAAAAAATTAAATGTAGTTAATCAGCGTATTATGGAGCCTGATGAATATGACATCGATAAGTATAATGATATTAAGCAGATGTATGACTTGATAATGGCAAGACGAAAACTTAGTCCATCTGAGACCCAAGCCTTTGTTGATGAACTACGCTTCGTAAGAAAAGATACCTAAAGACGAAAGGCTGTAACCCTTATTAATTATGGTCTACAGCCTTTTCGTTATCATTTAATTACTAAACTCATCTAAAGCATGCTTAGCTGCGCGCTGTTCAGCCTCTTTCTTCGTCCGTCCAACACCTATACCAGCAACATCATTTTTTATTATTACATGAGCTACAAATTCTTTATTATGGGATGGTCCTCTTTCTTCCACAATTTTATATTCGATATGACTGTCTTTATACTGTTGGACTAATTCCTGTAATTGGCTTTTATAATCCATCGCATGCGAAAAAGCACCCGTACCGATTTTCGGATAAATATGTTGATCAAAAAATGAAAGGACAGTATCAAATCCTTGATCTAAGTAAAGAGCGCCTAAAAATGATTCAAAAACGTCGGCTAACAAAGAAGAACGTTCCCTTCCGCCAGTTTGTTCCTCACCCTTACCTAGCATTAAATATTCGTTGAACTCAAGACCTTTAGCAAAATTGGCCAGAGAAGCTTCACAAACAATGGATGCACGAAGTTTAGTCATTTCACCTTCTGGCATATTCTTTTTATTTTTAAACAAATACTCTGAAATACCTAGCTCCAATACAGCATCCCCTAAAAATTCTAATCGCTCATTATCCGAAAAATGTTTATTCTGATGCTCATTCACATATGATGAATGTGTAAAAGCTTGTTGTATTAATTTACGATTATTAAAATTAATGCCTAGATCCTGTTCTAATTTATTAACATTCATTTTTTCACCTCCATCTATATATAAAGAGGAAGTCCGCCAATGCGGGACTTCCTGCTATTATCTTATTAGCGAGTAAAAAATTAGGACTTCATACTGTTTATGTAATTAACAGCATCTCCAACAGTATTAATTTTTTCCGCTTCCTCATCAGCAATCTCCATGTCAAATTCATCTTCAAGCTCCATTACCAGCTCTACGACATCTAGGGAGTCTGCCTCTAAATCATCTCTAAACGAAGCTTCCATCGTTACTTTTGATTCTTCTACATCAAGATTATCAACAATAATTTCTTTGACACGATCAAATACATCTGCCATCTTCTCTCACCTCCTTTCAAAGGTTACGTAAATAATGTGTTACATAACCATTCCGCCATCAATATGAATCGTTTGACCGGTTATGTAATTTGCATCATCTGAAGCAAGAAAACGGACAACATTTGCGACATCTTCTACTTTACCCAGTTTTTCTAAAGGAATCATCGATAACATGCCATCCCTTTGTTCGTCTGTTAAAGCATCTGTCATATCTGTAGATATAAATCCTGGTGCCACAGCATTCACAAGGATATTTCGGGATGCAAGTTCTTTTGCTGTAGTTTTCGTTAAACCAATAACCCCTGCTTTAGCAGCCACATAATTCGCCTGACCAGGATTTCCGCTTACCCCAACAATGGACGCCACATTTATAATTTTACCCGCTTTTTGCTTCATCATTTGTCTAGATACGGCTTTTGTACAAAGGAAAGAGCCTTTTAGATTCGTATTAATAACTTGGTCAAATTCAGCTTCTTTCATTCGCATAAGTAAATTGTCTTTTGTTATTCCAGCATTATTTACAAGTATGTCAAGACATCCAAACTTTTTAATAACTTCCTTTACCATATCCTTTACGTTTGCTTCATTTGAAACATCTGCCTGTATTTTAAATGCTTGAACACCTAAATTTAGTAATTCATCAACAACTTCTTGTGCCTTTTCCTCATTACCCGCATAATTAACGGCAACATTGGCACCTTGCCTGGCAAATTCAAGTGCAATTCCTTGTCCAATTCCTCTGGAGGCTCCTGTAATAAGTGCATTTTTTCCAGATAACATCAGTCTTCCTCCTTATACCAAGAGATAAATTCATTGAGAGAAGATACATCACTAACTGAAATAGTTTTAACCTTACGATTAATTTTTTTAACTAGACCACTTAGTACTTTTCCATTACCAATCTCTACAAGCCCATCAAGGTCTTCCATAAGCATATTTTCAATGGAGGCCTTAAACTGTACTGGAGAATATAATTGTTTTAGAAGTAACGTTTTTATCTCTTTTTTGTCTGTAACAGGTTTAGCAGTAACATTAGCATAAACAGGTATGGAAGCATCATTAATTTTTACATCATTTAAATAATTGGAAAATGCTTGATTTGCAGGTTCCATTAATCTTGAATGAAAAGGACCACTTACATTTAAAGGTAAAATACGTCTTGCACCTTTATTTTTCAAGATATCGCTGGCCTTTTCAATCCCTTTAACCGATCCCGAGATTACAATTTGACCTGGACAATTAATATTAGCTAAATCAACAATCTCATCTTGTACTTCATCCAAAGCATTTTGTATTTCGTCTTCTTTCAGACCTAGCACCGCTGCCATCGTACCTTGCCCTTTAGGAAATGCTTCCTCCATCAATTTACCTCTCGTAGAAACAAGTGGAAGAGCATCACTTAAAGAAAGCGCCCCTGCTGCAACTAAAGCACTATACTCACCAAGACTATGACCAACCGTCATGATGGGTTGAATTTGCTCCTCAATTAATAATGAGTGAATAGCAATACTTGATAATAATAAAGCAGGCTGAGCATTTTCTGTTTCAGTTAAGGTTTCTTTTGTTCCTTCAAACATAATTGATTTTAAATCTCTGCCCAAAGCTTCATTAGCATGGTCATATAGTTGTTTTACTGAAGAATAATGATTGTAAATATCTTGCCCCATTCCGACAGTTTGTGAACCCTGTCCAGGAAACATAAAAGCTACTCGTTTCAACTCTTCTCCCCCTCTTCATCCCTTTCAATTGATTGAACCATTTCTTTTATCGTATCAGTCACGTGATACTCAACCATATGGCAGGCTTGAACAATTGCATTGTATATCGCTCTGCTGTTTGAAGAGCCATGCGCTTTAATGACGGGTGCCCCAAGTCCAAATAAACCTGCTCCACCATATTCAGAATAATCTAATTTATCTTGCAGGCCTTTTAAATCACTTTTAATAAGACCAGCTGCCATTTTTGTTTTAAAAGATGAAGTTAAGGTTTCTTTTAGTAGAGAAAACATCATCATTGCAGTACCTTCTATCGTTTTTAATGCAACATTTCCACTAAACCCGTCTGTGACAACGACATCAGCAACACCGTTGAAAATATCTCTTGCTTCCACATTGCCTATGAAATTTAATGGGCTAGATTCTATCAATGTAAAGGCTTTTTGTGCAAGACTGCTTCCTTTTCCATCTTCCGTACCCACATTTAATAAACCGATGGTGGGATTTTTAATTTGCCTAACCTTTTCTGTATAAATAGATCCCATGATTGCATATTGCAGTAGATGCTCAGGCTTTGCTTCTACATTCGCTCCAACATCAAGTAATAGCAGTCCTTTTCCATCTAGCGTTGGTAATGTTGGACTAAGAGCAGGCCTTGCAATTCCAGGGATTCTTCCGACAACAAATAAACCTGCACTCATTAATGCCCCGGTATTCCCAGCGGAAATACATGCATCTGCACGGCCTTCCTTTACTTCTTTTGCTGTTAATACCATAGACGATTTCTTTTTACGACGTACAGCACGTACGGGTTCATCATCACCTGTAATTATTTCATCGGTATGAATGACTTCTATATTCGTGGTGTTAGATAAATAATCTGCAATCTTTTTTTCGTCACCAATCAATGTAATTGATAAATCGTTTATTTTGGATACGGCTTCCATCGCACCTTCAACAATTGCTTTTGGTGCATGGTCCCCACCCATAGCATCAATTGCTAGTTTCATTTTTAAACTCCTTTATTTAGCTGTTTATCTCACAATTCGTAACATGATGCATTTCTATTCGGGGTTGAGTGATACATATAAAATAACCCAGTAAATACTTTTTCATTCCCTACAAAACTGTCAACTTTTACAGCGGTTAGCCCCTTTTCAGTCTCCCCTTCTACAACTGCTTTAGCAACAACACGTTCCCCTTGTTTTACTTGCCTTGTAAACTTAATTTCTGATTTAGCAGTTAAAGCTAACTCATCATTTATAACAGCTACGGCAAGGGAATTGGCTTGTGCGAAAATATGATGCCCACGTGCGATATTATTTCTTGAAAAAACATGTTCCCCGCGTATATCCAAAATAGATATCGCCTTTTCATCAAGTTCTAAATCAATGACCTCACCAATAACATCCTCAAGAGGAAGAGCCTTCACCGTTTCATTCCATTGATGGGTGGCCACTGATTTTATTCTTTTCCTTAGTTCAGGAATTGCAAGTTCCATACGATCAAGCCGAATAGTCTGTACACTAACATCAAATTTCTTAGCTAGTTCTTCATCTGTAATAAACGGTGTTTGTTCGATCGTCTCCTTTAATAATTGCTGGCGTTTTTTCTTCGGTATTTTCAATTTGTACACCATCCATATTTTCACTAACTATCTCTCAACTATAACAAGATTATGACTTGGTACTAATAGTAATATATAATACCAGATATATTTATGCAAGGATTGATTTAATCTAATTTTGTAGAAAAATGACCCTCATCTTCTAAATAAACTTTTATCTCATGGAATGAGGCATCTTTTTCTAAAAGATTTTCCTCAATAATTTCCTCAGCATCTTTACGTGCAGTTTCTAGGGCACGATAATCATGAACCATATCGGCAACTTTAAAATCAGGTAGACCACTTTGTTTCTTTCCAAAAAAATCTCCTGGTCCACGCAATTTTAAATCTTGTTCAGCTAATTCGAAACCATCAATCGTCTCCGTCATTATCTTCATTCGTTCTTTTCCAATGTCACCTTTTGGTTCAGCAATCAAAATACAATAACTTTGTTTACTTCCTCTTCCCACACGACCTCTTAATTGATGCAATTGGGAGAGTCCAAATCGTTCAGCATCATAAATTACCATTATCGTTGCGTTTGGAACATTGACACCCACTTCTACAACCGTCGTTGATACAAGAACTTGAATTTCGTTTTGAAGAAAAGCTTGCATCACTTCATCCTTTTCTTCAGTATGTAAGCGTCCATGCATTAATCCCACATTTATTTCAGGTGGATAGAAATCTTTTAGCTGCTGATGTAATTCAACAGCATTTTGAATATCCAACTTGTCCGATTCTTCAATAAGCGGACAAATTACATAAGCTTGTTCTCCCTCACTAATTTGCTTTCCTATAAAAGATAAGATTCGTTCAAACATATTTTCTTTCGCCCAATACGTTTCAATTTTCTTCCTACCTGAAGGCATTTCATCAATAACTGAAACATCCATATCTCCAAAAGATGTTATCGCTAATGTCCTGGGAATTGGTGTCGCTGTCATAAATAACACATCGGGATAAAGACCTTTATCTCTTAACGTACGTCGCTGCTCAACTCCGAAACGGTGTTGTTCGTCAATAATAACCATTCCAAGATCTTGAAAGATGACGTCTTCTTGGATAAGAGCATGAGTTCCAATCACGATATTTACTTTATGGTTTTCGATCGATTCTAGGATCTCCTTGCGTTTTTTTCCTTTTACCGAGCCTGTTAATAATACAATATTTGCCTTATCTTTAAACAACTCAAGTAATGATTGATAATGCTGCTCAGCGAGTATTTCAGTCGGAACCATTAATGCCCCTTGTTTATTTGCAGTGACTGAAGCATAAAGACAAATAGCGGCTACAGCGGTTTTTCCAGAGCCTACATCACCTTGCAGCAAACGATTCATTCGATAAGGCGATTTCATATCCGCCAAAATCTGATTTAAAGACTTATTTTGTGCATTCGTTAACTTAAAGGGAAAGCTGTTTATAAATCTTTGCAGTTTTTCGGGATGATAATGTTGGGCATTTCCTTGAGTCGCTTCACGATGTAGTTTTTTCAATAGTTGCATTCGTAACTGAAAAAGTAAAAATTCCTCATAAACAAACCGCCTCCGGGCATGTTTCAATGCTACTTTGTTTTCAGGATAGTGCATTGATTTTAATGCTTGGATACGTGTAGGGAGTTTGTAAGAAATCAAATAATTGGATGGGAGAATTTCTTTTACTTCTGAACCATACTTTTTAAGTGCCTGATATATCGCTTTTTTCAATTTACCCTGTGTCATGTTTCCTTTCATAGAATAAATGGCTTGGATTTCAGCTTGTTCTTGTACAGTACCTTTTTTGTAATTATTTACTGTGATTTGCAGACGGTGCGCATCCCATTTTCCGGTTAATGTTATTTTATCTCCCATTTTAATATGTTTTTTTGCAAATGCTCGGTTGAACATAACTGCTTTTACAGCTACATGATCAACTTCCACATTAAAAAAAAGCCTAGAACGATTACGCCCAAAATAAGAAAGATTTGGATTATTAATTACAGTTCCTTCAATCGTTACTTTATCTTCATGAATTAACTCACTAAGAGGTTTTATTTCAAAAACATCGTATCGAGAAGGGAAATAAAAAAGAAGATCTTCTATTGTATGTATGTCCATACTCTGGAAATCTGAAGCTAGTTTTTCTCCTACCCCTTTGATATTGATTACTGATTCACTTAGCATGTAAACACACTCTTTCTAAAAATATATTTCTGCAAATTGGTTATATTAAAAATAAAGACTTCATCATGACAGATAAGTAACTCTATCACTTCAATCAACTATATTGTAAATTATACCAAAAAGAATTATAATTATCATTTGTGGGTTATAGGATCCGCTTCTATTTAGAACGATTATATAACCGGGTGGGAGAGGGGTTAAGTGAATAAGAGGTATGTGGATGTTTTTTAATAAGAATAAATTGCATAATGATAACCAGGCTTCTTGGGGTAGAGAAATACTTGCTGGTTTGATTGGTTATTTAACAACATTTTACATTGTCGTTGTAAATGGATCCATTCTTAGCCAGGCAGATATTTCATTAGAAAACGGTATGATTGCTACCATTTTAGCTAGCTTTGTAGGCACTTTATTAATGGGGATATTTGGTAGATTACCACTTATTATTATTCCAGGTATGGGAATCAATGTACTGTTTGCTTACTCCATTGTTCAAGGAATGGGGCTTAGTTATCAAGAAGGATTAGCAGTCGTACTCATTGCATCAATTATCTTTCTTATTACTTCCTTTAGTCGCCTTGGTATCATATTGAAAAATGCGGTTCCAGATTCATTAAAGCATGCGATTACAGTTGGTTTGGGATTTTTTATTATTTTACTTGGTTTAGAAAAAAGCCAGCTCGTTGTCAGTGGGGAGCATACAATTCTTGCCATTGGAGAATTTACATCACCAAACTTTATAGTTGGTTTAATTACATTATTTTTAGCGATATTTTTATATATTAAAAATATCCCCGCCAACTTCCTTATCACAATGATTGGCGGCACTGCTCTAGCCTATTTATTTGGCACTCTTGAACCTGCAGGAAGTGGTCTTACACTAAATTTAAGTAAAGCAATTTTCATACCTTCGTTTTCGGCAATAAATGAGATTTCTTTCTGGATAACAGTATTTCCATTAGCCATGATTCTCATTTTTGAAAACATGGGCTTATTACATGGACAGTTAGCAATGTTAAAGCAAGAAAACCGTTATGAATCAGCATACAAGATTACCGCCTTTTCAACGTTAACTTGTGCTTTTTTTGGAACTTCACCTACCATATCTGCAGCTGAAAATGCTGCCGTTATTGCGTCAAAAGGGAAAACAGGTAAAGCGGCGATTACAGCCAGTTTATTATTTCTAGCAACCATTTTTCTCATTCCTTGGATTTCATATATTCCAAATACAGCGATTAGCCCAATTCTTATTATCGTAGGTATGTTAATGGTACAAAATATACGGCATATTGCCCTTGATGATATTTCAGAAGCAATTCCTGCATTTCTAATTGTTTTTATGATTCCATTTACGTATAGCATAGCAGATGGAATGGCATTTGGTTTTATTGCTTATCCACTTGTTAAAATTGCACTTGGAGAGAAAAAAGAATTACCTAAACCACTCTTGGTCATTTCAGGTCTATTTTTACTCGATTTCATCATAAAAATGACAGGGATATAGAAATACGCATTAATCAACAAAAGCGCGGTTTGTCCGCGCTTTTGTTCTTTTATTCAACTGAAAGTATATACGAATAAATCGGTTGTTTACCTCTATGGACTTCAATTTCAATATCTTCGTAGGTCTCCTCTACATAAGTTTCAAGTTTTTCTATTTCGTCATCTGTAACTTCTTCACCTTGTAGAATCGTGAGTATTTCATCATCTTCAGTAATTAATTCTTCTAAAAGAGATTTTACCGTTTCTAATCGTTCTTTATAAGCACCATTAATTTTTCCATCGGCAATTCCCATAAAATTCCCTTTTTCAATCGTGACCCCGTCGATTTGGGTATCTCGAACAGCATATGTAACTTGTCCAGTTTTAACTTGTGAAGCAGCTTCTTGCATTTTTTCTTTATTATCTTCCAAATCAATGTCAGGATGAAATGCGAGTAATGCACTGATTCCTTGTGGGATTGATCTTGTTGGGACAACTTCAACATCACTTTCAGACATCTCAGCCGCCTGTTCCGCGGCCATTGTAATATTCTTATTGTTCGGCAAAACAATTACTTTCTCAGCATTTGCTTCCTCAATTGCATTTGCGATGTCTTGAGTACTTGGATTCATTGTTTGTCCACCTTCAATAATAACCGATGCACCCAAACTTTCAAATAATGATTTAATTCCTGTACCCATTACAACAGATACAACACCATACTCAGACCTTTGCTTATGTTTAGTATTCTGTTGCTGCTGTCCTACAATTGCGCTATGTTGTTCACGCATATTTTCAATTTTTACATTAGTTAAACTGCCATACTTTTGACCGATTGTCATCACGGTTCCTGGGTATTCTGCATGAACATGAACTTTTACAACATCATCATCGGATACCACTAATAATGAATCTCCATGTTCACTCAATTCTTTTCGAAATTCTTCTTCACTAAACGGATTCTTTTTAATTTTATCTTCTTCAAATTTAACCATAAATTCCGTACAGTAACCGAATTCTATTTCAGAGGTATCCATAAAATCTTGAGCTGTTTTATGATGCTCCGCATTAACCATATCTTCCATGTCAATTGTATCTAATTCTTCAGGAAGTTCTTCACCTTTTAAAGCAGCTAAAAAGCCCTCATATATAGTCACAAGTCCTTGACCACCTGAATCCACAACACCAACTTCTTTTAATACAGGAAGTAAGTCTGGGGTACGCTCAAGTGATGCTTTTGCTTCTTTAAGCACTTTCTCCATAAGTATTATAATATCCGTTTCCTCTTCAGCTTCATTTACCGCTACTTCAGCTGAATCTTTAGCAACTGTAAGAATGGTACCTTCAACAGGTTTCATTACTGCTTTGTAAGCAGTTTTCACGCCATTGTCAAAAGCCCCTGCTAAATCTTTTGTTGTAAGTACCTGTTTACCTTCCATGCCACTCGCAAAACCACGGAATATTTGTGATAAAATAACACCTGAATTTCCTCTGGCCCCCATTAGCAAACCTTTAGATAGCGCTTTAGCTACTTCAGATATATTATCGTCATTTGCTTTTTTAACTTCATTTGCACCAGAAGTCATGGATAAATTCATATTTGTTCCTGTGTCACCATCAGGTACTGGAAACACATTTAATGCATCAATCTTTTTGGCATTATTCGTAAGATGGTGCGCACCTGAAAGAACCATCTTAATAAAAGTTATGCCATCTAACTTTTCTAATGTCACTATATTTCCTCCTCTTATCAGCGATAGATCAATCTTTCGCTACACGTACACCTTGTATATAAATATTTACGGAATCGATAGACAAACCTAACGATTGACTCAACGTATATTTTACTTGTGATTGTACATTATGGGCTACTTCAGAAATTTTTGTACCATAGCTTACAATAATGTACATATCGATATGAAGACGATTAGCTTCTTGTCTAACAATAACGCCGCGGGAAAAGTTTTCTTTTCTTAAAATTTCTGCAAGACCGTCTTTAATTTGACTTTTAGAAGCCATTCCGACAATACCATAACATTCAACCGCGGCACCACCTGCTATAGTGGCAATAACATCATTTGTAATGGTTACTTGACCATCATTTGTATTTAACTCAATCGACATGAATATCCTCCTTCAGTACTAATATCTTAAGGCTATTTTACTACAAGCAGCTATTTTTTAAAAGCAGATATTCCATGCACATAATTATTGTATAAATAAATCCAACCTTTTTTAACAATGAATGATTTAGTTTATTATGTCAAGTCTTTTTTCTTTATATGCATAATTGCATTCTCCACTTTCTTATGGTAAATTATATAAGTATTAGTGATTTTTCTATTCTTGTTGATCACAGATTCTTATGGTATATGATATAGTAGGAGGGATTATTATGGCAAGAAAATGTGTAGTTACTGGACGCCAAACTAGCACTGGAAATAAACGTTCACACGCGCTTAATGCTAGTAAACGTAAGTGGAAATCTAATGTACAACGAGTTCGTATCATGGTTGATGGAAAACCTCAACGTGTTTACGTCTCTGCACGTGCGCTTAAATCCGGTAAAGTTAAACGTGTGTAATGCATAATAATAAATAATTAGAAGCGTTAAAAGCACCCATCATTCGAAGGGTGCTTTTTTATTACCCAACCGTCGTCACGAAAAAATATAAAAAAAGAGCTTTCGTCACGAAAAATGACAAAAGCAATAATTGTTTACTTATCTTTTCTAAAGATACTAATAACAACTCGAACAAATCCGCCAATAAACCTTGGGAGCTTAATCGTATAAAATTTCAATGAGTTCCCCCTCCTCTATTTCCAAACAAAACTTACAATGGAATCGGATTTATAGATGAATCGCGACTCTTTATAAGTAATAATATGCCCTCTTCATAGAAAAAAGTACCTTTATTTGAAAGAAGCTTGTTTGAAATACAAAGAGTTGAACCCATCATTATTTTTTCATTTAATAATGGATAATAAAAACCACTTAACGTTAATCCCTCAACTACTGGGGTAAGAGGCAGGAAGGATATGTTAGAGTACTCCTCCTCTTTAGTTACAATATGTTTTCCAGGTGTTGTTAGCTCCAGTTTATTATAACGATCAACCATGATTCCTTTGATTTTTCTTTTTTTGATTAAATAAAGTGTCTGGATATTAACTAATGTGTGATCAAGGCGGCCACCTGTTACACCGAATAAATATATTTTATTTGCATGTAATTCAAACGCCTTGTTTAATGCTATTTCCAGGTCAGTTTGATCCTTTTCTTTAGGGAATTTCATAAAATGTTTCGCATCTTTTTTAATTTTATTTTCTTCATGCATGCTTATAGAATCAAAGTCACCAAGTGCATAATCCACAGTAATATTAAGATTAAGTAACGTTAAGGCTCCCCGATCGGCTCCTATCCATATATCTATTTCATTTTTAAAAGTGGAGAAATCTGGTAATAAATCAGTAGGACCATTCGCCATCAGACCAATCGTTGACATATTATTCCTTTTCTTCCGTTGCTAAAATTATATCTTTCATTGCTTTCTGCCTATCTGATTTCCCGAACACCGCACTACCAGCAACTAATACGTCTGCTCCGGCATCTGTACATGCTTTTGCTGTATGAACATTTACACCACCATCTACCTCAATTTCAAAGGATAAATTCATTTCTTCTCGCCAAGCAGCCACCTGTTTAATTTTTTGAACGGCATGTGTGATAAAAGATTGACCACCAAATCCGGGATTAACCGACATGATTAAAACTAAGTCAACTTCAGGCAAAATGTCCTTAATCATCTCTACAGGTGTAGCCGGATTAATTACAACGCCTGCTTTTACCCCTGTATCTTTAATGAGCTGTATCGTTCGATGCAGATGGACAGATGCTTCCTGATGTACAGTAATAATAGATGCCCCGGCATCTGCAAAGCCTTTAATATAATTATCCGGATTTTCAATCATTAAATGGACATCTAAAGGTAAAGATGTCACAGGTTTAATTGCTTCGACAATGAGAGGACCAATCGTAATATTTGGTACGAAATGGCCATCCATTACATCGACATGAATATAATCTGCTCCTCCCTTTTCGACATCCTTAATTTCATCACCTAAGTTTGAAAAATTTGCTGATAATATTGATGGAGCTATTTTTGTCATTATGAATACCTCGGCTTTCTTGATTTTATTTCCGCTAAAAATTCTAAATAATGTTCATATCGATAAGAGGAAATCTCCTCATTATTTACAGCTAATTTAACAGCACATTTCGGTTCCTTATTATGCATACAACCTCTAAATTTACAGTACTGTTTTCTTTTTCTCATCTCGGGAAAACAATCTGTTAATTCTTCTTGCTCTATATTTTTGAAATCCAGAGAGCTAAATCCTGGTGTATCTGCTACAAGCCCATTATTAATTAGCAGTAATTCAACGTGCCTAGTTGTATGTTTACCACGTCCTAAGCTTTTGGATATATCAGCTGTTTTTAAATCTAAAGAAGGCAGCAATGTGTTGAGGATAGATGATTTTCCAACACCCGACTGCCCAGCAATCACTGTAATTTGGTCGGGAAAATAGTTTAATAATCGATCCTGTACATTTGATTGTTTGATTGAAAAAAACTGAAAATCATAACCAATATTTTCATAATCACGTTTAAAATTTTTAATTCTGTTAAGTTCTTCTTCATTAACCAAATCCATTTTTGTAACAAAAATGATTGGTTTGATTCCGGCTGATTCAATCAGAACAAGAAAACGGTCAAGTAATTTTGGATTAAATTCGGGATTTTTAACAGAACTTACAATAACAGCCTGATCAACATTAGCAATTGGCGGTCTTAATAATTCATTTGTTCTTGACTCTATTTCGGTAATATACCCTTCATCATTTTCATCCAGTTCAAACTTGACAAGATCTCCAACCAATGGAGAGACTTTCCTTTTACGAAAAATTCCCCGACCTTTACATTGAAAAATACCATTTTCGTTACTCACATAATAAAAACCACTTAACGACTTTATTATCCTCCCTTTTTGCATTTATTCACCACCTTCTTCATAAGGAACTGATTTATCTATAAGAATATTATCATCTCTCATCACCTTATAATCGGCAACTTTCCCAGGTTCAATTGTCAATGTAATCGTATACTCGGTATCCTCCGTAATTTCTTCCTCTTCGTAAACATCAGAAATGGAGTTATTCATATCATCTATATATATTTTTACTGTTTGAGGTTCTAGTTCTACATCCTCTTCATCCTCTGTTTCATCAAGCGTATATGGAACAGTAAAAGTAACGGAATGGGATAATGGTGGCTTCTCTTTCGGACCTATTGATATATATACATCAACAGTTGCATCTTTTTCTAACTCCGTATTTGTCTCAGGGCTTTGACGGATAACTTCACCCTCCGGTGTGGAATCAGAATGTTCTTCGATTTTATTCATCGATAATCCTGCCGTTTCTAAATAATCCCGTGCTTCCTTTTCTGTCATTCCTTTTAGATTATTAAGGCTGACTTTTTCGGGTCCATTACTTATTTCAAATATTACCCTCGTTTCACTTGGTACGACCTCTGTATCAGGTGTCGGCTGAATTTGAGAGATAATCTCATTTACTGGTCGCTCGGAAAATTTTTCATATGCAATTACTTCATAACCTTGTTCTTCTAAAACCTGTTTCACTTTACTAAAATCTTCTCCTACATAATCCTCAAATGGAACGGTTTCTTTTCCATCACTTACATAAACCGTTACTGTTGAATTTTCTTTAACAGTTTTTCCTGCTTTTGGATTAGTTTTTACGACAAACCCTTCTTCAATATCTTCCGAGAACATAATCTCTTCTTCTGATTGCAAGTTTATTTCTTCTAATGCTTCCACAGCTTCTTCATATTCCATTTCAACTAAATCAGGAATTTCAACTTCTTTTGGCTGTGAAACAAAAAATGCCACAACCACACTAGCTCCTAACAATAAAAATAATACAAGAAAAATAATTAGCCATTTTTTCTTTCGTTTCTTTTTTGTTTTTTTCTTTTGTTTGTTATTTTTAGAAGGAACATTCTTCGTTTCTGCATTCGGTTGATGAATAATTGTATCTTCATTTCCATCAAAGTTGCTTTCATTATCTGTAATAATTGGTATTGCCTTCGTTTCATCTCCAGCTTCTTCAGGTGGTTTATACTTTTCTGCATTTAGATGATTTGGATCAAGGGCGTGATTTAAACTATCTTCCATCTCGTACACAGTGTTATAACGATGAAATGGATCTTTTGCCATTGCCTGCAAAACTATATTTTCTACACTTTGAGGTATATCAGGGTTTATTTGCCTCACAGACGGTGTGTCACTTTGCAAATGCTTTAAAGCAATTGAAACAGCTGATTGCCCTGAAAAGGGAAGTCTCCCTGTTAAAAGTTCATAAAACACAATTCCTAATGAATAAATATCTGATTTTTTGGTGGCCATTCCTCCTCTAGCTTGTTCTGGGGATAAATAATGAACAGAACCAAGTATTGAATTCGTTTGTGTTAAAGAGGTTGCACTCAATGCTACAGCGATACCAAAGTCAGTTACTTTCACATTTCCATATGTATCAATCATGATATTCTGAGGCTTTATATCCCGATGAACAATATTGTTCTCATGGGCATGGGCAATTGCTGAGGTGATTTGTTTCATAATATCAATTGCTTCCTGTACCTCTATTGGCCCAAAACGCTGAATATATTCCTTTAACGTCATCCCATCAACATATTCCATGACCATATACAATATATGTTCTTCTTCCCCGACATCATAGATATTTACGATATTAGGGTGGGAGAGGCTTGTAGCGGACTGTGCTTCACGATCAAATCGAGCTATAAATTCCTGATCATTGGCATATTCTAATCGAAGGACTTTGATGGCTACATCTCGATCTAAAATAAGATCTCTCGCTAAATAAACATTAGCCATCCCGCCGCCGCCAATCCTTTTTTCAACCTTATATCTCTCATTTAAGAGATGTCCGTCTAACATGTATCTTCACCAACTTTTTCAGAAGGCTTATGACTAACAATCACAAGTGACACATTATCTTCGCCACCACGTTCATTTGCTAGATGAACTAAAGCGGATCCGATCTCTTTAATATCTTTATTATTATCAATATAACCTTTGATTTCATCGTCTAAAACTTTATTTGTCAATCCATCAGAACATAGTAGAATTTTATCATTTTTCTCCCACTCTAATGTTTTGACATCGGGTATAACGTCCGCTTCAGTTCCTAATGCTTTAAGTAAAACATTTTTTCTAGGGTGGTGTTCCGCATCAGCTTTTGATATTTGACCAGAACGAACAAGCTCATTAACAAGTGAATGATCGTCAGTAATTTGGTTAAACCCATTATTATTAAGTAAATAACAACGGCTGTCTCCGATATGAGCAACCGTAATAAATTCATCCGTGCAAATCGATATTACCACGGTCGTCCCCATACCCTGACATTCCTGTTTGTCCTTCGAGGTTTGAAGTATTGTTTCGTTTACATCCTTTAACACATTACTTATCCACTCTTCTGCCTTATCAGGTGCTGTAAAAGCTTCCGTTATCTGCCATTTTTCACGAATTAATTCTGTAGCCATTTGGCTTGCGACATCCCCAGCCTGGTGTCCACCCATACCGTCTGCAATAATGGCCAGCAGCTGGTTATCGGTATTATAAAAAACACCACCCGAATCTTCATTATGACTGCGTACTCGCCCCTGGTCAGTCAAAAATTGACCTATCATCCTTCCACCCCTTTTTTAAGAACTTCAAATTAATTAATAAAAACCTTGTTATTTCCTATTAAACCTTTTTCTTCAATCGAGTCAAGAAAAAACCATCCGATTCATTTGTCTGTGGGAATAGTTGTAAACCATAACTTGTTTCACCTGGAGAATCTTTTAATATGTCTGGTAATGTTTTAAAAAAGGTTGGATCAACTGTAAAGTTTTTATGTTTTTCTAAAAATTTTTGAATAACCCCTTCATTTTCTGTTCGATTTATAGTACATGTACTATATACAAGATAACCATCCTTTTTTAATAGAGGAGCGATCTCACTAAGTATCTCCAATTGGATTTCTGCGAGTTGATGAATGTCCTTCTCTTCTTTATTAAATTTAATATCAGGTTTTCCTCTTACAACTCCAAAACCTGTACATGGAGCATCGACTAAAATACGATCAAAGGTTTCAGGATTATATTTTTCCGATAACTTTCTTGCATCTCCTTGATTAGCTTCAATAATGGATAATGATAGCTGTTTTGCCTTATTTTCTATTAATTTGACTTTTTTACGATGAAGATCATGTGCTTTAATTAACCCCTGATTATCCATTTTTTCAGCAATATGTGTTGCTTTCCCTCCTGGGGCACTACAAGTATCTAAAACCTTCATACCTGACTTAGCGTTAAGCATGTCCCCTACTAACATGGAACTCTGGTCTTGAATGGTCAAATACCCTTCTTTAAACAAGGTTGTGTGAAATATATTTCCTTTCCTTAAAATAATCCCCTGGTCCGAGATGGCGGAAGGCTCCACTTGAAGACCTTCCTCTGTTAGCTGTTTCATTGCTTCATCTCGAGATATTTTCATAGGTTGCACTCGGATGGAAATAGGTTTATGTTTTAAATTCTCTTCACATATTTCTTTTGTTAATTCTAATCCATAGTCATTAATCCATTGCTTGATAATCCATTCCGGGTGACTCGTTTCTATAAAAAGCCTTTTTACCGGATCTTTAATTTTTGACGTATCGGGAACACCTTGCCTTTGGATATTTCTTAAAACTCCATTAACAAAAGAGGCAATCCCTTTATGTCCTCTTTGTTTAGCAATTTCAACTGCTTCATGAATAATTGCATGTGCTGGCACCTTGTCCAAAAAAACCATTTGATAGACAGACATTCTTAAAAGTATAATAACCCATTGTTTTTGCTTCTTTTTTTTATTTATAAACTTATTTAAATAGTAATCTAACGTTATTTTTCGTTGTGTTGTTCCGTATACTACCTCAGTTAAAAGCCCTTTATCTTTTTCTGATAACTTTTTAGACTTTAATTCATGGTCAATTAATAAATGACTATATCCACTTCCTTGCTCAATCCGTAGCAATAGGTCAAGCATTGTATTTCTAAGTACATATTTTTCCATTATCTACACACCCATTTTCACACCTATTTTAATACGATCATCTGAACCTAATAAGTATTCCCTTACTGACATTCTTTTTTTACCTGCTGGTTGTATTTCAGTTATTTTGATGCTTTTTTTATTACCACATTGTACGATAAATCCTTCATTATTTTTTTCAACAATTTGTCCGGGACTTCCTTCATATTCTTTATCACATCGTTTTGCTTTCCATATTTTCATGTTTTTATTCTGATAAGTTGTGAAAGCAACAGGCCAAGGATTAAGTCCACGAATTTGATTATATATGTCTAAATCAGATTTGGACCAATCTATTTTTTCTTGTTCTCTTTTGATATTTGGGGCAAATGTAGCTTTTTCCTCATCTTGCCTGATAGGCTTTAATTTCCCGTCAAAAAGTGGTGGTATTGTTTCTAGTAATAGATTAGCACCAACTTCAGATAATTTATCATGTAAAAGTCCAACATTATCATCTTCTTCAATGGGAACCGCTGCTTGAGTTAAAATATCCCCTGCATCCAACTTTTCAACCATATACATAATGGTGATTCCAGTTTCTTTTTTTCCTTCCAAGATAGCATAATGAATTGGTGCTCCACCACGAAGTTCTGGAAGTAAAGAAGCATGAACATTGATGCACCCGTATTTCGGAGTCTCTAATAATTCTTTTGGTAAAATCTGCCCATATGCGGCAGTAACAATAAGATCAGGCTCTTCATCAAGAATTCGTTGATAGTCATTTTTTATTTTTTCAGGTTGAAAAACGGCTATATTATTTTTTTCCGCTTCCACTTTTACAGGAGGGGGAGTAATAACTTTCTTTCTCCCTTTAGGACGATCCGGTTGTGTAACAACTAGTATTATTTCATACTCTGATTGGATTAATTTTTGTAAAATAGGTACTGAAAAATCGGGTGTACCCATAAAAACGATTTTTTTCATATTTCATCTTCCTTTACATTAATTGATATGGTTGCATATCTACTGTGATCGTTAAATCGTCTCTTTGCATTTCTTTGTTAAATTGATCAAGTATTTTTTTAATGTACATTCTCAAGTTTGGTTCATTTTTATACTTTAATATACATTGGTATCGATATTTGTCTTTGATACGTGCAATAGGAGACGGTGTAGGGCCAAGGACAATTGCATCTTCACTTACACATTGAGATAATAATTGAACAATCTTTTGGGTCGTTTGTATCACTTTAATCTGATTCTGATGTGACACTGTAATTAAAACCAAAAAGACATATGGTGGATACCGGAAAGTTTTTCTTAACTTCATTTCATATTGAAAAAATTGATTATAATCGTATTGACTGGCTAAATTCACACTATAGTGATCTGGTGTATATGTCTGAACAATTACTTCTCCGGGCAAATTATGTCTTCCTGCTCGTCCACTAACTTGTGTTAAAAGTTGGAAGGTTTTTTCAGAAGCTCTAAAATCGGGTAAATGAAGCATTGAATCAGCACTCAGAACACCAACAAGTGTTACATTTTCAAAGTCAAGTCCTTTAGCGATCATTTGGGTACCCAATAAAATATCTACCCCACCTTGTGAAAACTTATGAAGTAATTTTTCATGAGAGCCTTTTCTCCTTGTCGTATCAACATCCATTCTAATTATCTTGGCCTGAGGAATTAATTTTGTTAATGCCTCTTCCACCCGCTGGGTACCAGTGCCAAAATATCGAATTAATTCACTCTGACATTCCGGACAGATGCGTGGCATCATTTCTTCATAAGAACAATAGTGACATTTTAACCGGTTACTATTTTTATGATAAGTTAATGCGATATCACAGTGGGGACATTCTTTTACATGTCCGCAATCACGACACATCACAAATGTAGAATAGCCTCTACGATTTAGCAAGAGAACAATTTGTTCTCTTTTTTCAAGTGCATACTCAATTTTCTCCTTTAACTTTCTTGAAAACATCGTTCGATTGCCTGCATGTAATTCTTCACGCATATCTACAAGTTCTACTTTGGGCAACGCCTTATCGTTTGTTCGTTTATTTAAAATAGCTAACTTGTAAACGCCTTTCCTTGCCCTTGCATAAGATTCCAATGTCGGTGTAGCACTCCCTAAAACAACCGGACAATTATAATACCTACCGCGTTTAATAGCTACATCTCTCGCATGATATCTTGGTTGATCTTCTTGTTTATATGAGTTCTCATGTTCTTCATCAATGATGATAATTCCTATATTTTCAAACGGAGCAAAAATAGCCGATCTTGCTCCGACTACAACCTGAACCTCTTTACGGTGTACTTTACGCCATTCATCATATTTTTCCCCACTTGATAAAGCACTATGAAGTACGGCAACATTAGAACCAAATCGTCCTTTAAATCGTTTTACCATCTGTGGGGTAAGTGAAATTTCTGGGACTAGTACGATTGCTTCTCGTCCATTTTCGATGACGTCTTGAATCGCCTGTAAATAGATTTCTGTTTTCCCGCTTCCTGTAACACCATGTACTAAAAAAACATCGTGTTGTTTGTTCGCAATACCTTGCTTAATCGGTTCAATCGCCTTTTTTTGTTCGGCTGTTAAATCAAGGGGATATGTCTTTTCAAACGAAACATTTTCATAAGGATTACGGTAAACCTCCACTTGATAAGATTCGAGTAAATCTTTGTCAATCAAAGCTTTTACGGTAGAATAATTTGTTTGCACATGATCAAGTAGTAATTTTTGATCCACTTCTAGCGGACTTTGTATAAAATATTCAAGAATTTGCTGTTGTTTCTTCGCGTTTTTTGGCAAATTAATGCAAGCTTCTTCCAATAAATATATCTCTTTTTTAGGTTTTATCATTGTTACACGTTTTTTTGTTATTTTGGACTTCACTAGATAATTTACAGAAATATCCCCTTCTTGAATTGCTTTTTGCAATATATGGTAAGATATAGATGAAAATGTAAACTCTTCATAGGCTATAAAGTCCCGTCCTGCAAAAAGAGCTTCTAATTCTTCGGGTAATATCACTTCAGTTTCTCGTACTAATTCTTTTTTATATTGCGCCTTTAAAACTTGGGGAAGCATCGCTTGATAAGCTGTAATGTAGAAACTTAATGTATTATGAGCTAGCCACTTCCCTAAATCAATTAACTCACTTGTCAGCACAGGAAAGAAATCTAGTACTTCAGAGATTGTTTTTAATTTTTCAAAAGGTGATTCTTCAGTAATTTCTACAACAAATCCCATGATCTTTCTGTGACCAAATGGTACAGTAACACGCATACCAGGTAATAATACCCCTTGAAACTTTTCAGGAATAAGGTAGTCAAACGTTTGATTCACCTGCCTCGTTGGAACATCAACTATGACTTTAGCTATATTCACTATCTTTCATCCTTCATATCTTTACTGATTAATTTTAGTATTTTTTCGGCGATTTTTCTTTTGGAAGATAGCCCAATACTTGTTTCATTTAAGTCTTTATTCATATAGGTAACAATATTCGTATCTTGTTCAAAACCTGCCCCTTCAGCAGAAACGTCATTAACTACGATAGCGTCTAACATTTTTTCCTTCAACTTTTTTTGCCCATATTCTATTACATTAGAAGTTTCGGCAGCAAATCCTACTAAAAATTGATTTGTCTTTCTCTGACCTAAGGAAGCTAAAATATCTTTTGTTCGTTCCATTTCTATTGTTAATTGGTTACTATTTTGCTGTTTTTTCATTTTTTCATCATAGACTGTTTTTGGTCGATAATCCGCGACTGCTGCTGCTTTAATAACAATGTCATTTTTTTCAAATTCAGCATGCATTGTGTCATACATTTCATCAGCAGTTGTCACATTGATTCGCTTTATTTTTTCACCTGAGACTTCTAATTGAACAGGACCTGCTACTAACGTTACTTCAGCTCCAAATTGTAATGCTGCTTCTGCAAAAGCAAAGCCCATTTTACCAGAAGATCGATTTGTAAAAAAGCGCACAGGATCCAATCTTTCACGTGTAGGACCCGCAGAAATTAAAACTTTTTTTCCAGTTAAAAGATTAGAGTCTTGATGGTGGTCCTTTATTACTTTAATAATACTTTCAGGTTCTTCCATACGACCTTTTCCTATCCATCCACAGGCAAGATATCCTGCCCCAGGTTCAATAAAATGATATCCCCACTCTTCCAGTTGCTTCATATTTTTAATAACAGCAGGATGCTCATACATATTGACGTTCATCGCTGGTGCAATATAAACAGGAGCTTTAGTAGCGAGTAAAAGGCTTGATAGCATATCGTCTGCCAGTCCACCTGCCAGTCTCCCTATAATGTGTGCTGTAGCAGGAGCAACGATAATTAAATCTGCCCAATCCGCAAGATCAATATGAGCGATTTTTTCGGGATCCTTTTCATCAAAGGTATCAATATAAACGGGATTTCTTGACAAAGCCTGAAAAGTTAATGGTGAAACAAACTTCGTAGCACTATCCGTCATCACTACTTTAACATTAGCACCCTGTTGGGTTAACTTGCTTGTTAAAGCGCAGGCTTTATATGCTGCGATTCCACCTGTGACACCAAGCAATACATTTTTTTTATTTACCATTTTGTATCTCCTTTATTTTTCGTATGAAAGTATCTACCTTATTTATAACATAGAATGAGTTAAGAATCGCATATTGTTTATCTTATTATTTAAAATCTTATAGTTCCTAAGCATCAAGAAAAAACCCCCGCTTTTTTGCGAGGGAATTACTTGTTGATAGTTAAGTTATTGGGGCCTGGCCAAGGATTTTTGAACTCTTCGTTACTTTTCTTATTCTAAAGTTAATTTACCTTGTTGAATTTCTTCAAGAGCCATACCAATATACGTTTTTGATTTTGGTTCCTCTAACTGACTGCTCTCTGTTTCACGAATCTGTCTTGCCCGTTTAGCAGATAAAATTACTAAAGAATATTTTGATTTAATTTTTTCCTGGAGTGAATCAATAGATGGTTCTAACAAATTTATTCCTCCTATAATATCTTTTTATATTGTTTTGCAATTCTTTCACGTCTGCAGTGCTCACTTTGAATAATGGATTTAATTTTCTCCACAGCATGATGTACATTGTCATTTACAACAACATAATCATAAGCATCCATTAATTCGATTTCTTTTTTTGCTTCCTTTAATCGATTCATTACTAAATCGTTTGATTCAGTACCTCGATTGACAATTCTATTTTTTAGTTCATCCAAACTAGGTGGGAATAAGAAAATAAACACTCCATTTGGATAATTTTCTTTTACTTGAAGTGCCCCTTGCACTTCTATTTCTAGAAATACATCATACCCTTTATTCAACATATTTTCAACATAATCCCTAGGTGTCCCATAATAATTATTAACATACTGCGCATATTCTAACATTGCATTATTTTGAATTAACTGTTCAAATTCTTCTTTCGTTTTATAAAAATAATCTACTCCATCCACTTCACCAGGGCGCTTATTTCGGGTGGTCATCGATATAGAGTATTTTAAATCCTTTTTTTGTCTAAATAATTCTTTTCTAACTGTGCCTTTCCCTACACCGGAAGGACCAGATAATATAAATAATATACCTTTTTCTTCTGCAATCAATCTATTTCCTCCTATAGTTTTCGTTGGCACTTGAACTCATTCTTCAGGATATTCATCGTGAGTCAATACTCTTTGACCAACCGTCTCAGGTTGAACAGCAGATAAAACGACATGATCACTGTCCGTTATAATAACTGCTCTAGTTCTTCTCCCATATGTAGCATCTATTAATTTATTTCTTTCTCTCGCAACCGATATAATTCTTTTTACTGGTGCGGATTCTGGTGCTACGATCGAAATAACTCGATTGGCTGATACAACGTTCCCAAATCCTATATTAATTAATTGTAAGCCCATTATTGTCCCCCTAGTTTTATTTATCTTCTCCATTTCTCTCTCTATCTATAAGATTACATCTATTCAATGTTTTGGATTTGTTCTTTAATTTTTTCTAATTCACTTTTAATTTTAATGGTCCATTGACTAATTAAATGGTCTGTTGATTTTGAACCAGCTGTATTGATTTCCCTATGCATTTCCTGAATGATAAAATCTAATTTTCTTCCAATCGCTTCATTTAATACGATTGTTTCATTAAAATGAGTGATGTGACTCTCTAATCGTGTAATTTCTTCACTAATGTCCCCTTTTTCAGCAAGCAAAGCAATTTCTTGAAAGAAAGCCTGAGAATTAACATCAATAGACTTCTCTGTGTATTCAATAATTCGCTCAAGGATTCTTTCCTTATATTCATTAATCACTTGCGGCCTGCGTTCTTTTATTAATGATAACATATTTTTAGTTGAATTTATTCTATTTTTTATATCAAATATTAAATCCTTTCCTTCCTCTTCTCGCATGTTTAATACCTGTTGTGAAACTACATTTATGCTTTCTAATATAGATGTAGCAAGTTCCGTTGGTTGTTTATCATCCTCTTGAACAATAAATAGTTCAGGTATCGAAGATAATAATTGAATGGGGTTCCCTTCTAAATTATAGCGTTGTTTTGCTAATTCATATTGCTCCATATACTGATCCATTAATGACCAATCAGTAACCAACGTTTTCTTTCCGAGATATTCACCTGTGAAATTAAAATAAACTTCAATTCTGCCTCTTTCAAAATAGTTTTTTATAATCTTTTATTTTATTTTCTATAAAATTTAAAGTAGGTGGTAAATTTAATTTAATATCAAGAAAACGATGGTTTACACTTTTCATTTCTACAGTATATTGAGTATCACCTATATGTACTGATTCAACACCATACCCCGTCATACTTCTTACCACTAATATCACTTCCAAAAACCAAATATATTTCATTATAACAATGAAAATCAAAAGAGCAAAAAGAAAAAACCTATGCTAATACCAGATATTAGCATAGGTTGTGTGTTTACTTTTCTTCTTTTTGTAAACCAAATGAAACAGTGGGTATAGCGCTTAAGCCTAGAATGAGCATCCAATCACGTACATCTATAGCTGTTGTATGGAATATCGGTTGTAAAGGTTCAAAGTAAACAACAACTAA
>DATGTS010000040.1:0-2669 GCA_035301745.1 Candidatus Avamphibacillus sp. | reverse complement strand
GAGTGATGCTTTCATCATCATTCCTTTCGAAAAGGACTTGATCTTTTTGTTTAATGGAAGATCAAACACTTTAACATAATGATAAAATAAATCATCCTCCCAGTTTGAATAGGCTGGTTTGATAATTTCTTTCATCTGTTTTAATGTCACATTTTCATAGAAAATATTTTCGTCAAATACAAAACCAATCCGCTGCTTGATTTCTTTTTCATGCTCTTTGTAATTCAGTCCGAATACCGAAATGGATCCACTGTCAGGCTGGAGTAAATTCATAATCAGTTTAATCGTTGTTGATTTCCCTGCCCCGTTCCCTCCGATAAACCCGGTCACAAACCCTTTTTTAACCTCCAGGAAAAGATCCTTTAATTGAAAGCCATCAAAAGATTTCTGTACATGTTGTAATTCGATTATATTTTCCATCATTCTTCCTCCCTATATAATAGACTCAGCAATTCCATTAACTCTGTAAGCCCGATGCCAATCTCCTTACTGTTTTGAATGGCAGTCACCAGTTGTTCTTCAATCACTTTCATTTTTCTCTCTTTGATCATTTCATTGTTTTGCTCCGATACAAAAGACCCTTTACCGACAACGGAATAAATAAATCCGCTCTTCTCCAGTTCTTCATAGGCACGCTTCGTCGTAATAATGCTGATGTCTAAATCCTTTGCCAGTTGACGCATCGAAGGCAAAGCCTCACCCGGATTCAACTCATCCGTCAAAATGTGTTTCCTGATTTGAGTATAAATTTGCCTGTAGATGGGTTCTTTCGATTGGTTTGAAATTAATATCTGCATATTAAACCTCACTTGAGAAATAATGTATATATCCTTTATATACACTATACACATATATTTTAATTTTTCAAGAAGCTTTTATAAATATTGAAAAGTTTATTGCTTAAAACGTAAAAAAAGACTGATCTTCTAATAGATTCAGCCTACTTTTATAGATGAAAATGATCTCCCAACCACCCTTTAATTAAAATAACTAAATATTATACGATAAAACAAGTTCTATTGTCAATAGAAAAATTGCATCTTTTAATAATATATGATATTATATAATTACAACAATTTTTTGATAATACTTCGTAATCGTGCGCAACTTCTTCTAGACAGAATTTGGGTGCGGCTTTTTCAATTTGGAAGCTATTTTTCCCTCTGTCCAATCATTTTATTGAAAAACCATTAGGTGTAAATATAACATACAAGGAGAGTGGGACAATTGAATTTAATTAATGAAGAAATCACTCACAAAACCTTTGGTGAAGGAAATATCGTGGATCAGGATGAATCCTTTATTACCATTGATTTCGAAGAGGATACTAAAAAATTCGTTTACCCTGATGCGTTCGGAAAATTTATAACACTGAAGGATCCGGATACTGCAGAATCTTTTAAAAAAATAATTTCTAAAATGGAACAAGAAGAGCTTGAAAGGAAACGAGAAAAAGAGAAGGAACAACATGCGCTTGAGCAACTTCGTAAAAGTCAACCTGGAAAACGAGCGGGTAAGCCTAAAATTCATGAAAGCTCACAAATTGTTTTCTGGCTGGACGCAGAAGAACAACAAAATGTATTTAACGACTGGCAAGTGTCTACCGGTACGGTTCAAAGCGGAAAAAATAAAGGTCAGCCAAATAAACCAGCTCGAGTGCGACCGAACAGTGCAAGTCTTCTGACTGCAAGAAAGTCGGATGATCCAGAAAAAGAAAGACGAATTCTTGGCCTTTACATGGTAAATGAAACATTTACCGGCGAACTTGGCGATGATGGAATGGTTCCAGCCCACGCGGAATTTAGAATCAAGCTCACAGATGAAGAAGCTGAAAAAATGCTTTTCTGGAATTACTATATCAATAAGAACTACCCTCATCGAATGACATGGAATTCTGGTAAATATCGTTATTTTGATAATGTTTGGACCGCTCAAATCTTAAAAGATATCATTGCATTAAAAACAGATGAAAAGGAAGTTAAAGAAGCGGAAAACTTTCTAGAATACTTCTGTAAAATGAATGCCCTTGACATGGACAACATTCCAGAAGCGAACGGAGCTTTAAAACAATAATCATCAGATGAAATATAAGGACGGTTCAATTGCTTCATCTTTTTCACAAGACAAAGCAATTGAACCGTCCCTTTTTTTATTGCACCCGCTATCAACCTCAAAAGGTTTCGTTTTTTTTATTATTCTTCCTTGAGAGATGATAAATAAATAGCTTCTTATTTAAGTTTGTGAGAATCTCTATGGGCAGCAAACATATCATAATAAAAGTTCCACTTTTGTCCCTTGACCTTTTAAACAAAACGTTATATTATATGTAAATAATATATGAAATTTATAAATAATTTATATGTATTTGCTAAAAATGGAATGTATTATATCGCTAAATCGAAGACGGGACCTTAGAAATACAATCGTGTATTTACAGAGATCTAGGGAAGGTGAAACCCTAGAATTACACCGTATTTCTATTCTCTTCCCCGAGTGCCAATCTGAATATTTTATTCAGTAGGATTGGCCAGGTATGTTCCCATTACCTGTTATCAAAAATGAACTGTTAATCAGAACAGTCGGTAAGGCAGTGTTCGTAAGGATGCTGCGAATCTGGGTGGTACCGTGAAAGACTAGCTCTTTCTCCCCAATTCATTCTGCTTTATGGC
>DATGTS010000039.1:0-3748 GCA_035301745.1 Candidatus Avamphibacillus sp. | reverse complement strand
TTTTCAAATGCATCTGCCACAATAAGCGTAATCCCTATAATAGAAAATAACCATATGGAGATGCGAATCCTGTCTCTTCTTAAAATAATTCTCCCTAGCAATCCTGATTTAGCAAATAAACGACTTGCCATTAGGATGCACCTCCTGCCCCTAAATCAGTTGCATCTTCCACCACTTTATAATGACGCATAAATAAGTCTTCTAAAGTTGGTGGAGCACTTTCTAATTTTAAAATACCGTATTCGCTAATATGCCGAATCACTGAATCAAGTTCGTCTGTATCGACTTGAAAAGACAGAGCTCCCTCTTTCTTTTCAAGTCGATGCACCCCACTTAACTCATCCAATCCCGCAATAGGTTTATTCGTTTCAACCAAAATTCTAGTACGTGTTAAATGTCGCAGTTCATCCATTGTCCCCGTCTCTATAATTTCACCATCCCTGATAATGCCAACGCGATCACATAATCGCTCTACTTCAGATAAAATATGACTGGAAAGGAGAACACTTTTCCCTTCATCTTTTGCTTCCAAGACTTGCTCTTGAAAAATACGTTCCATTAATGGGTCAAGTCCGGAAGTTGGTTCATCCAAAATATACAAATCGACATCAGCTGCAAAGGCTGCAACTAATGCCACTTTTTGTCTATTACCCTTTGAATATGTTCGACATTTTTTCGTTGGGTCAAGATTGAACATCTCAATGAGTTCATCACGCTTCCCGTTTAATTTTTGCCCTCTAAGTTTTAACAATAAATCAATTACTTCTCCACCCGTCAAATTGGGCCATAAATTAACATCACCTGGGACATAAGCAAGTCGCTTATGTATGGCAACAGCATCTCTCCAAGCATCCATACCGAAAATATTCGCAGTGCCTTTTGTTGCTTTTAACATACCAAGCAAAATGCGTATCGTCGTTGACTTTCCCGCTCCATTCGGTCCAATAAATCCATAAATTTCTCCCTTATTTAATTCGATGTTGACTCGATTTAGCGCTGTAAACCTTCCAAATCGTTTCGTCACATTGTCTGTCCTTAATAAACTCATCTTTCCTCCTCCTTTGTGTAAAAGCTCCTTTTTAATACATCGAGATAACCGAAAAATTCTTTGAAGTAAGGTTCATAATCAATAGAACTAAGGGTTTGGTTATGTAATCTATATTTCATTTCCTGCTCATAGCCGGCAATTGCCCATTGAATTAGCTTAAATGCTTTTTCCACATCAATGTCTTCACGAAATAAAGATAAATTGATATTTTTATATATTTTTTCCCAGCCATATTGTGTGACTTCCTCTATTTTTTGTCTCACCTCATCACTTAGCTGGTCATCATCTTTTAGAAAAACAGTTCCCAAAAAATTGAGCACATCAGGATTATCCTGTAATAACTTCCATTTTATTCGGGAAGCTCGCTTTAAACGTTCTATAAAGTCAGGTTCATTCTCATCAATCAAATCAAGGTATTCTCGTTTATTTAACATTAAGCAATAATCGATTAAATATAAATAAAGATCACGTTTGTTTTGAAAATAGTAAAAAAGCATTCCTTTTCCAATACCTGCATTCTTCACAATCGAATTTGTTGAAGCATGATCAAAATCTTTCTCCGCAAACTCTTTTAGTGCAGCATTGATAATGCGCTTTCTTTTTGTTGGTTCTAAATTTTTAAATGCTTCTGTAATAGGTATCGCCTCCTCATATTTTAAGTTTATGATGTTCATTTTCTATATAGACCACATTGGTCGATTTAACTGTAACATCATAGACCAGACTGGTCAATATCTTCTAACCAAATTCTGGTCTATGATGGATATTTAGTGAACGTTTGATAGAATATTTTTAGATTTTCCAAGGATATTCATTTGGAGGTGGACATTTAACTTCTATGATCTCGTCTTTGGTCGGATGCTTAAAACTTATTTTATGTGCCCATAAGGCGATTTGCTGTCCAGGTTTATTAACATGACGCCCATATTTCTGATCGCCATAAATCGGCATCCCTTCCTCTGATAATTGAACTCGAATCTGATGTGGCCGCCCTGTATGAAGTTTGACAGATAATAGACTTAAATCATTTGCTTGCTTTTTCACTTCATATTCAAGCTTTGCCTTTTTCCCCCGTTTATCCTTTGCTGAAACGACATGGACGATATTTTTTCGGGTGTCTTTCATTAAATTGTGTTCTAACACCGCTTGTTTTTTCTTCGGTTTTCCTCTCACCACTGTTAAATAGTGTCTTTCCAGAGCCTGTCTTCGAATCACGTCAGAAAGTCGCGAGGCTGCTTTAGATGTTTTAGCAAACACCATCACACCTCCAACTGGCCTGTCCAAACGATGAACTAAACCTAAATAAACATTTCCAGGTTTGTTGTAGCGCACTTTTATATCTTGTTTTAATATCGTTAATAAATCCTGATCCCCTGATTTATCGCCCTGTACAGGGATATTCACTGGCTTCTCCACAACCAGCAAATGATTGTCTTCATATAAAATAGGAATATCCATGAAATAAACTCCTTTATATCAATAATAACCTCTACCTTAGCATTTTATCTTACTTAGATCGTTTTTAAAAACCTTTTTCATATTCAGGCCCGGCTTGGACTTAGATAATGGTGGAGTTCATGGCGATGCAAAGCAAGTACTTATTAATCCGCTGAAGATGAAAATCTATATAGTGACATCAATAAAGCGATCAGTGGGGTATTACTGCCAGCAGTTTACGGGGAATAAAGAAGCTCAAGCAATCGCTAATGGTCATAATAAAGTTGGGATTGTTGATTAAAATTAACTAACGAAAAAATTCCCCCTTCCACACAAATGTGCAGACAGGGGGAATTTTTATTTTCGCCTAAATTAAACTGATTGTACATTAAGTTGAATCACATTACCAGAAGGGTCTGTTGTACGAATAATACCACTTTCTTCCCGTACATCAGCACCAATATTTTTTAAGTTTTCAACCGCTTGATTCCTTTTTTCTTCATCTGGATATTCAAGTATAAATTGTTTTAATCCCGGGCTATTCTCTGGAGATGCAGGAACACCAGCACCAGCCCACGTATTCAAGCCAATATGATGATGGTACTTTCCTGTAGACATAAATAATGCCTGGCTTCCAAATTGAAGGACAGACTCAAAACCAAGACCTTCATGATAAAACTTTTCTGTTTCTTGAAGATTGGATACATGCAAATGAATATGTCCCATCACTGTTCCAACCGGTAATCCATTCCAAGATTCTCCTTTTGCTTCTTGGATTAGGTTTTCGGCATCCAGTGGTTCTGTCACCATTCCTACTTCCCCATTGTTCCACGTCCATGTATCTTCAGGACGATCGGAATAGATTTCAATTCCATTCCCCTCTGGATCTGATAAATAAATTGCTTCACTAACTGAATGATCACTTGCCCCTAGTTGTACATTATTTTTTGCTAGATGGATAAGCACCTTCGCTAAATCAGAACGATTCGGTAATAGCAATGCAAAATGATACAGCCCCGCAGTACGCTGCTGTTTTGGCTGTAGATCCTCTCGCTGTTCCAATGACAATAAAGCTGTTTTTCCATTAGCCGTAAGAATCGCTTTTCCTTCTGTTTGTTCCAGTACTTGAAAACCAATCATTTCTTTATAAAAGGTTAGCATTCGGTCTAAATCTTGCACTTTTAACGTTACTTCTCCAACATATGTGTTGCCTTTATCATGACTTGCCATTTTAAACTTTCCTCTCTTCTATTTATTTTCAAA
>DATGTS010000038.1:0-20475 GCA_035301745.1 Candidatus Avamphibacillus sp. | reverse complement strand
AGTTGCTTCCTCTTCAACATCTTCTTCGGCATCAGCTTCATCTACTGGCTCTGCAGTATCATTACATGCTGTAAGTCCAATTGCTAAAATCGTTAATAATAGGATATTAAGCCATTTTTTCAAATTCCCTCATCCCTTCTGAATTATCATACTATAAGTACGATACAGGATTGAAAAGGTTTCATCAATAGGCAAAAACCCCTGTTTTATTGGTGGAATTAGGTATGTATCCCTATTTTAAAATAACTGTTTAGTAAAAGGTCCTATTTAATCGATAAACATGACTAAGCCCTTTTTAAAGCCTTCATTGATTCGCTTCAAAAATCCTTTCCGGATGTGTATAGACATTCATTTTATCATTACGTATAAAACCGATCACTGTAATCCCTAAGTCATCTGCTAATTTTAGTGCTAGGTCTGTTGGTGCAGACTTTGACAGAATCATTCCTACACCAATTTTAGAGACTTTTAAAAGAACCTCGGAGGAGATTCTCCCGCTAAAAGCAATGACTTTATCCTTTAAAGGGATACGCTGCTTTAAAATATCACCGTATACTTTATCAAGTGCGTTATGTCTGCCAATATCGGTACGAATGGTAAGGATGTCATCTACGGTACATAGCGCCGCATTGTGCACGCCACCCGTTTCTTGAAAATGCTCGGATTGTTGTTGAAGCTGATTCATTAATGAAAAAACTTGATTGACAGAAATCCTAAGACGGCTCGTCACTGTTTTTGCTGTTTTTACATCACTCTTAAAATAAAATTGTCTGCTTTTTCCACAACAAGAGCCAATAAACCGTTTTGAATGATCACTTTGATTAACTTCAAGTGCTTTATTTAATTCAACATGTGCAAAACCATTTTCTTCATCAATGGAAAGGGACGTGATTTCGTCATAAAAACGAATCACGCCTTCTGAAGCAAGAAATCCGATTAACAAATCCTCTAAATGTGTTGGTGAGCATACCATGGTGGCAAATTCCTGACCATTAAGCATGATAGTAAGGGGAAATTCAGTAGCAATCACTTCATTTTCTACTGATGGTGTATCGCCTTCAAATCGGATAATTTCCCACCCTTTGCGAATTGTTTCGTTCATCCTTTCTCACCTTCATTTCTTATTAACTCATTTCCATCTCTAATTCCTCTACCCGTTTTTCTACGTATTTTGTATCTTTATGGGCATAATACGTTTCTGCTTTTTCTACAATGGCAGCTGCATGATATTCTGGAATACCTGCATATTCTTCATAAACTCCTTTTTCAATTAAGTCGTTTCCTTCAGGCCAGTGAACTTCGATATTTCCAGGTTTAATAGGTTCAAATTTAGCCCTGCCGTTAAAGGTGCCAGATTTATTATAGACAACGATTGCATCTCCCTCTTTGATATCGTGCTTTCTCCCGTCTTCTTTGTTCATTAGCACATCATATCGGTCTGCATCGTTAAAAGGATCTGTTTCATCATAAATCATTGAATTAAATTGTTTTCCACGTCTTGTTGTCACGTAAAAATGTCCCTCAGGTTTTCGTAATTCAGGAATTTCCACAGGAATTAAGTTCCCTTTCCCATCAGGGGTTGGGCAAACTCCTCCTTCACATAACCAAGCACCACCCCACTGGAAAAGGTCTCCTTTTTCTTTGAGATGTTGAATTCCGTCATAGTTTGGAGCGGCAAGGGAAATTTCATCTCGAACCGCATATGCATCTTTAAAATCAATAAGATGACTTTCCTCTGGTTTTACTCGTTTTGCCAGGTCAACGTAAATTTCCCATTCAGACCTGGCTTCTTCAATACGTGGGCCTTTAATTTCTGGTGAAAAATAAACCATTCGCTCGGTTGATGTTGACGTTCCACCGCCTGGTTGTTCATATCGAGTCATTGCTGGTAGAACAATCACAGCCTCTTTTGCATCAACAAATGTTGATGTATTAAAAATAATATCTTGATGTACTCGAATATCAACACCTTCGAGACACTTTTTCACAAAGTCAGGATCGGGCATTGTTTCTAAGAAGTTACCACCTGACATATAATAGAGTTTTAGTTTCCGTTCATGATCTTCTGGTAGAAGTGCGTTTTCAAGTGACACACCGACAATATCTCCTTGCCACTCGGGGATATCAAAGTTCCATACTTTTTCTAACCTTTTTCGACCTTCATCATCCATTGCTCCTCCTGGAAGGGAGAATGGATCAGCACCCATTTCACCAGACCCCTGAACACCAGAATGTCCGCGAATTGGCATAAGTCCACAATGTTCTCTACCTAAAAAGCCACGCAGCAGTGCTAAGTTCGCCACTTGAGATACATTGTCTGTACCAAAGCGATGCTGTGTCAGCCCCATGGACCATACGAAAACAGCTGATTTCGATTTTGCGAGAAGTTCGGCTAATTCTACCATTCTCTCACGACTCAAACCAGAAGACTTTTCAAGTTGTTGCCAATCATATGAAGTTACTTTTTCCCTTAGTTCATCAAGGTTGTTTACATGTTCGTTCACAAAATCATGGTCAATCGCTGAACCATACTCTTCTTCTTCCATATCAAACCAATGCTTCATAATTCCATGCATAAAAGCAATATCCCCACCAATATTTACTTGATACACATCATCGGCTATCTTTGTTCCGAAAAGGGCAGATTCAGCAATCGACGGAATCCAGTAGTTATCCATGGATGGTTCATGGTATGGATTAATAATAATAATTTTCGTGCCTTTTCGTTTTGCTGCATACATATATTTTGTGGATACAGGTTGATTATTCGCAGCTACCGATCCCCAAAAGACAAGCACGTCTGTACCAATCCAATCCTTATAATTACAGCTCGACGCTCCAATTCCAACAGAACGAGTTAATGCTGTTTTTGATGGAGAGTGACAGATCCTAGAAGCATTGTCTATATTATTCGTTCCAAGAAATCGAGCTGTTTTTGCTGCGACATAATATGATTCATTCGTGATTCCCCGGGATGTTAAGTAAAATGCATATTGTTTAGGATTAATTGCTTTAATCTTAGATGCAATTTTATCCATTGCTTCATCCCAAGAAATACGGCTAAATTTCCGGTCCCCTGGCTTGCGAATAAGTGGATAGGGAATACGTCCAAGTTTTCTTAACTCGGTGCTACTCATCTTACGAAGCTCGTCAATGTCAGCGTGAAGAATATCTTCTTTCATAGGCCCCATTGTGCTTAGTCTGAGCACGTTTAAACGAGTGGTGCAAAGATGGGGTCCTGTAAGTGTCTGATCCTTCAATCCCTGAACACCTAATGCACAACCGTCACATACTCCTTGAGTTAAAATTCGTGTTGCATATGGAAGATTGTCTTTGTTTTCCCAAACGACTTTCATTGTATCCCGGATATGATGTGGTTTAATTTTTCCTAAACCAAATGGAACCTTACTTGCCCATAGACTTGGCTTCGGTTTTTTTGATAATCTGATTGGTCCAGTATGTTTTGTTTTTCCCAACTCGAAGTTCCTCCTTATAAAGTGAATAAAAAATGAGATAAAAAAATTATTTCCTATATTTTGATGGCAAATTATCTTTAAATTTTTGCTTTAGTTGCCACACCTTCTAACTCCATTTTGTGATTTGCTTTACTTTTTTGTTCCTGCAGCTGTTTAATATCTATACGAATCCAAAATGACATCGCTAAAGCGATAACAAACAGAAACCCAAATATAATTAGTGTAAGATTATAGCTTTGAGTGGTGTCAAAAATAAGGGATAGAAGCATAGGCCCTACGACTCCAGCGGCTGCCCATGCGGTTAAGATATAACCGTGAATAGCGCCTAACTGTTTGGTTCCAAATATGTCCCCGATATAGGCTGGCACAGATGAAAAACCACCGCCATAACAAGAGAGAATGGCGAATAATAGAATTTGGAATAAAAATACATTTGTTGTAATCGGTAAAAGGAAATAAGCAGTGACCTGAATGACAAAAAATGTCGTGTAAACATTTGGGCGTCCAATATAGTCTGATATGGTCGCCCACGCAAGCCGGCCACCACCATTAAACAGACCTAAAATCCCAACCATACTTGCAGCTGTAATTGCACTCATCCCTGTAATTTCTTGAGCCATCGGTGAGGCAACAGCTAAAATAGCTATTCCACACGTCACATTGATGAAAAGCATAAACCAAAGCATCCAAAAGCGGCGTGTTTTAATAGCCTCGTTTGCAGTAAGTTGTGACAAATCCTCTTTAATTTTACTAGATCCATTTTTCTTCGTTTCTTCATATCCTTTAGGAACCCATCCTTTAGGGGGTGGTGCTAAGTACTGGGCAGATACTGTCATTACAATAAAATAGATAGCTCCCAGGATAAAAAAAGTAGATGATATCCCAACGTAATTAATTAGTGCAGCTGCAGCAGGACCACTGATTAAAGCTGCAAACCCAAATCCCATAATAGCTAGTCCAGTAGCAAGCCCCCGACGGTCTGGGAACCATTTTACTAGCGTCGAAACCGGTGCAATATAACCGATTCCTAATCCTATACCACCAATTACCCCATAAGAAAGATATAATAGAGTTAAAGATTCGAAGGTTGTAGCAAGTCCCGAACCAGCAACTCCAACGCCAAAAAATATGGCAGATAACATGCCGGATTTACGTGGCCCATTCCTTTCAACAAATCTCCCCATAAATGCAGCAGACATCCCTAAAAAGAAGATTGCAATACTAAAAGCAAGAGATACTTGTGAAGAACTCCAACCATACTTATCAACCATTGGATTGGTAAACACACTCCATGCATAAGCTGAACCAATGGAAATATGAATACCGACTGCCGAAGCAGCAATGAGCCAGCGATTTTTAGTTTTTTGCAATGACTATTCTCCTTCCTGTCAATACTATTATTTGTTAAAGAAAAATCCTTAATAGTTTTTAATCGGGTCAATTTCATAAATAGATTTTTGATTAATTGGAAATCAACGATATTTAAACAGTAAAAACGTTCGGATTTTATTAATGTCATTTGAATTATGAAATTGATTCAATCTATAAAACATGGGCCGCCTTCTTTATTTTAGTGATTATACTATCATGAAAACGGATACATATCAATATAATTGTCACAATTCATACAAAATTAGAAAGTTTTATAATAGTTCTTTTGAAAGTGAAGAAGCCCGGTTTTTAATTCGGATTCAAGATTCTCAAGTCTATGGTCGAGATTTTTTACTTCTCAATATACCTTAAAAAAGAAAATAGTGGGTAAATTCATCCGTCGATGACCTTACCCACTAATCTTAGTATGTTTATACATTTAAGTTTATCTAATTTAATGATTAGGATTGATTTAACATTTGGTTTAATTCAATTAAAACATCTTTAATTCCCTTATCTTGAATGACGCATTCAGCATAGGAATCATAGGGTGTTGGCTCTCGATTGACGATAACCAAACTTGCCCCATTTTGTTCAGCAAGCATTGGGAACATGTTTGCAGGTGTAACTGAAAGGGAGGAACCTAGCACAATGAACAGATCCGCTTCCACCGTTAGTTGTTCTGCTTTTAAGAATGTATCTTGGGGGAGCATCTCACCAAATAATACGATACCAGGTCTGATTGGCCCTCCACATGAACAGTGCACTTTACCATCACGGTATTCCCCGTGGTCGTATTTTTTTCCACAATCATGGCAATACAAAGAATTAAAAGTGCCGTGAAGTTCCATTACATTTTCATTTCCAGCTTGATGGTGAAAGCCGTCCACATTTTGTGTAATGATCCCATCAATGATTCCTTTCTTTTCCCAATCTCCTAAAATATAATGGCCTTTATGTGGCTCAATGCCTTTCATATCGTTAAGTCGATATCGGTAAAACTCAAGAAACTCTTCTTGGTTATTTTCTAGAGCGTCAACATTAGCTAATTCATCTGGATTAAATTTCGTCCATAATCCTCGTGAGGCTGAACGGAAATCAGGTAATCCACTTTCTGTTGACATACCTGCTCCAGTAAATACAACCGTATGTTTAGATGTTTTCAAGAGATTCAAAACTTTTTCCAATCATCTGTCACTCCTTATTTATATTTATCATATCCATTGACATAACAAGATAAGTATCAAAAAATAAGTCTAAACGCAGTTTCCACATATGAAAAAACATGGCTTCACATTTAGCGAATACCATGTTTATATACTGTCTGTCTCTATTATACAACACCTTGGTCAATCATTGCATCCGCAACCTTTTTAAATCCAGCAATGTTCGCACCAACCACTAAATTTCCGGATTGATCATGTTGCTCAGCTTCTTCAATACAGTTTTGGTAAATATTCTTCATAATCCGCTGGAGTTTATCGTCCACTTGATCTAATGTCCAATTGGAAAAAGAACTATTTTGTGCCATTTCTAATGAAGAAACAGCTACTCCGCCTGCATTGACAGCCATTGCTGGAGCGAAAATAATATCACTTTGTTGAAAAACTTGAATTGCCGCTTCTGTAGAAGGCATGTTTGCCCCTTCCGCAATAATTTGTGTACCATTCTTGATAAGTTCATGGGCCGCTGTCTCATCAATTTCGTTTTGTGTAGCACATGGAAGTGCGATATCACAAGGAATGGACCAAATACCTGAACATCCTTCCACATAAGTTGCACCTTTATGTCTGTCAACATACTCAAAGATTCGTTTTTGTTCTACTTCTTTTAGTTGCTTTACCGTATCAAGATTAATTCCATTCGGATCATAAATATACCCGCTTGAATCGCTGCAGGCAATTACTTTAGCACCAAGCTCCATTGCTTTCTCCATCGCGTAAATTGATACATTTCCTGAACCGGAGACAATCATTTTTCTTCCACCCAAATAGAGGCCAAAGCTTTTCAAAATTTCTTGAACGAAGTAAATGACGCCATAGCCTGTAGCTTCTTTTCGCCCAATACTTCCTCCATAGTGGAGTCCTTTTCCAGTTAGAACGCCTGCTTCATACTTGCCACGTATCTTTTTGTATTGACCAAACAAATAGCCAATTTCCCTAGCACCGACACCAATGTCACCTGCAGGGATATCTTTATATGGCCCAATATGTCTAGCTAGCTCTGTCATAAAACTTTGACAGAATCTCATGATTTCCTGATCTGACTTTCCTTTTGGATCGAAGTCTGATCCCCCTTTTCCACCGCCAATAGGCTGATTGGTTAGGGAATTTTTAAAAATCTGTTGAAAGGCTAGAAACTTCATAATACTTAAACTGACTGTTGGGTGAAAACGCAGTCCACCTTTATATGGACCGATAGCGCTGTTAAATTGAACTCTGTAACCACGATTAACCTGTGTTTTTCCCGAATCATCCACCCATGGGACTTGAAAAGAAATAGAACGCTCTGGCTCAACAAGCCTTTCGAGTATATTATGCTGAATATATTTGGGGTTTTTAAGAAGTGTAGGTTTGATGGAATGGAAAAAAACATGTACTGCTTGATGGAACTCTTCCTCATTGGGATCTCTTTGTTTTACTTTTTCAAATACATGGTCCAAATAACGTTGGACATCATGTTCTGTTTTTGAAATAGATGTATTAATTAAGTCCATCTGTGTATTCTCCCCTCCTTATCAAATGACTATTAAATGAATTTTGAATTTTTTAGATACAGTCTATTTTACATCTAATTCTTCATCTAATCAATATTTATTATAGATATTATTAATGCATTTATGAGATAATAATAAAAAGGAGCGTAAAAATGGAGTTAAGACAAATACAATATTTTATTGAAGTAGCGAAACGGGAACATGTTACAGATGCAGCTAATGCATTGCATGTTGCCCAATCCGCAGTAAGTCGACAAATATTTAACTTGGAGGCAGAATTAGGGGTAGCTCTTTTTATTCGAGAAGGGCGAAGTGTACGCTTAACCCCTGTGGGGAAAATTTTTTTAGAGCGCATGGAACAAGCTGTTAATAAAATTAATCAGGCAAAGCAGGTGGTTGAAGAGTATACGGATCCAAATCGAGGTACGGTACGTGTTGGTTTTTCAAGTACGCTAGCATCTTATATTCTTCCAACGGCAATTTCGGCATTTCATAAGTCTCATCCTGATGTTAATTTTGATTTGTATCAAGGTTCTTATCATCATTTAATTGAATCAGTGAAAAAAGGGGATACTAACTTGGCTTTATTAGGTCCAATCCCAGCGGAAAGAGATAAACTGATGGCAAAAATTTTATTTACAGAAAAACTTGTGGCACTTTTGCCAGTGAATCATCCATTGGCTAAAGAAAAAAGACTTTCGATAGGGCAGTTGAGTTCAGAAGCTTTTGTGTTATTTCCAGAAGGATTTGTCTTGCGTAAACTTGCGGTTGATGCATGTGAACAGCAGGGCTTTAGACCAGAAGTTTCATTTGAAGGCGAAGATATTGAATCTATCAAAGGCTTGGTTTCAGCGGGTTTGGGTGTATCTTTAGTACCTGAAATTACACTTATTGATAATGTTCCGCGTGCTACGGTGAAAATTCCTATTGTTGAGCCAGAGATTACACGAACTGTCGGAGTTATTAAGCCAAAGGAGAGAGAGCTCCTTCCAACCGAGGAAGTATTTTATGACTTCTTAATTCGCTTTTTCCGTAGATTAGAAGAATTTCAGTATTAAAGTTTGAATTTATAGGAATCCTATGTTAGGCTTTAACTACAACATATCGAATAAAAATTAAATAGAAACACTATATATAGTAGTGTTGCAAGTTATGGTAACAACAAGTTTTAAAAGGGAATTCAGTGAAAATCTGAAACTGTCCCCCCAACTGTATGTGTTACGAACGGACAAACTCACTGTATCAGAAAGATATGGGAAGAGCCAAGTAGGTTAGAAACACGAGTCAGGAGACCTGCCATTTCTTGTTAATTTCATTTCCGGGGTGAAGGAAAATGAAGCGGTGGAATTCTATTATTATACTATTTCTGTCGTTTTTTAACCGTTCACTCTGACTTGGGGGACGGTTTTTTAAATGGAAACATATACATAAAAGTTAAGGGGGAGGCCCGTAAATGACGAATACGATTGTAAAAGATACCGCCTTTGTCAAAGGGATCAAACAACAAATAAAGGAAGCAGCAAAAGAGTTAAACTTGGATATTACTTATTATGAAGAAAAATCATTAAGAGCTATCACACCAGAACATGATAAAGAAGCTATTTCTGATATTTTAATAAAAAATGCGATTGAAAATATTGATGAGGCGAATCCTGATTGGACCTTTTTAGCAAGCCGACTTTACTTAAATGAACTTTACCGGCAGGCGGCAATAAATAGAGGGTATGACAGTGAGGGGCAGTATGGTGATTTTTATGAACTTATTCATCTATTAACGGAAAAAGGGATTTATTCTCCAAGTTTGTTAGACAATTATTCAGAAGAAGATATTTGTTATTTTTCTAAACGTATCGTGCCTGAGCGAGATTTATTGTTTGATTACCTTGGTTTATATACATTTTCGACGAGGTATTTAGCAACAGATCATGCTAAGCAAGTCTTTGAGCTGCCACAGGAACGATGGATGATTATTGCGATGCATTTAATGCAAAATGAACCGCAAAAGAGGCGGCGTGAACTCGTTGAAGAGGCTTACTGGGCATTAAGTAATCTTTATATGACCGTTGCGACACCAACGATGAACAATGCAGGAAAAACACATGGTCAACTATCAAGTTGTTTTATTGATACGGTCGATGATAGTTTGCAATCTATCTATGACAGTAATACAGACATTGCCAAACTATCAAAAAATGGCGGTGGTATTGGTGTTTATATGGGTAAAATTCGTGCACGCGGTAGTTCAATCAAAGGGTTTAAAGGAATGTCCAGTGGCGTTGTCCCGTGGATAAAGCAATTAAATAATACAGCCGTTAGCGTGGATCAGCTCGGTACACGAAAAGGGGCTATTGCGATTTATCTTGACGTATGGCATGCCGATATTGAAGCTTTTCTAGATTTAAAATTAAACAATGGAGACGAGCGCATGCGGGCTCATGACATCTTTACAGGTGTCACATTGCCTGATTATTTCATGGAACAAGTCGATGCCCGTGGCGACTGGTATTTATTTGATCCCCATGAAGTAAAACAAGTGATGGGCTTTTCCCTTGAAGACTTTTATGATGAGAAAAAAGGCACAGGAAGCTGGAGAGAAAAGTACCAGGCATGTATCCGAGAGGAACGATTATCAAAGCGGAAGGTTCCTGCTATCGATATTATGAAACGCATTATGAAATCCCAGCTTGAATCAGGGACACCGTTTATGTTTTACCGGGATGAAGTGAATCGGAAAAATAATAATGACCATGAGGGCATGATTTATTGCTCAAATTTATGTACAGAGATTACGCAAAACCAATCACCGACTGAATTTATAGAGGAGTTTGTTAAAGAGGACAATACAATTGTGAAAAAGTACAAGCCAGGAGATTACGTCGTCTGTAATTTGAGCTCGATTAACCTAGGAAAAGCCGTTCCTAAAGATGTGCTAGAACGTCTTATTAAGATTCAAGTGAGAATGCTTGATAATGTCATTGAAATTAATACATTACCTATACAACAAGCGGAAATAACGAATCAAAAGTACCGCGCTGTAGGGCTAGGGACATTCGGTTGGCATCATCTGCTCGCACTGGAAAATATCGAGTGGGAATCAGAGCAAGCTGTCACTTATGCAGATGAACTGTATGAAAATATTGCTTATTTAACGATTAAAAGCAGTATGGAACTGGCACGGGAAAAGGGCAGTTATCCGCTTTTTGAAGGAAGTAAGTGGGAATCCGGGGAGTATTTTGATGTTCGCGGGTATAAGGATGAAAAATGGCAAGCCCTTAAACAAAAGGTGACAGAAAATGGAATGAGAAATGGCTATTTATTAGCGGTCGCACCGAATTCATCGACCTCGATGATTGCAGGCTCAACGGCAAGTATCGATCCAATCTTCAAGCCGTTTTACAGTGAAGAGAAAAATGACTTCCGGATTCCAAAAGTTGCACCAGATATGACACATGAAACGTATAATATCTATCGCAGGTCAGCTTATATTGTTGATCAGCGCTGGTCCGTCAGACAAAATGCTGCAAGACAAAAGCATGTGGATCAAAGCATTTCCTTTAACCTTTATGTACCTAATACGATTCGCGCTTCGATTCTACTTGATCTTCACCTTCAAGCCTGGCGTGAAGGACTGAAAACGACATACTATGTTAGATCAACTTCAAGTGATATTGAGGAATGCGAGTGGTGTGAAAGTTGAGAGCTTTAATTGCGTTTTTATCCTATAGCGGTAACACTCAGGAAGTGGCGGAATTTGTGGAAGAACGGTTAATCGGAGAAGGATTAACCGTCGACATCCACCGAATAGGTGTTGACCCTCCGGTCGATGCGCACATCTATGATTATATTTTTATTGGGACTTTTACATGGGATTATGGAATGACACCTGATGAGGTGAAGGACTTTATTTTAGAAGTGGGCTATAAACCGAATAATGTCGCTGTTTTTGGAACAGGGGATACGCAGTTTGGGGGAGAAGAGTTATATTGTCAGGCTGTGGACAAGCTTGTAAAATTTTACAATAGTCCATGGGAAGGTTTGAAAATTGAACAATCTCCACGAGGATCTCAGGAAAAAGTTATTCATCAATGGTTGGAAGGAGTTTTACAAAATGTCAGAGCTTTTGCTTGAAAAGGTAAAAACGTTAGAACCGATGCATCCTAATAAATCGACAGGAATTTTCGGTGGAAAATCGAGCGGTATACTGAACTGGAATGATATTGCTTATCCACATTGGTATAAAATGTACAAGCGCCTCATTGGAAATTACTGGCAGGCAGATGAAGTGAACATGTCAGCAGACGTCAAGCAATTTCCGCAGCTCACGCCTGCTGAGCAAGATGCTTATTTAAAAATTATCGGGTTGCTGTCAACGCTTGATGCACCGCAAACTCGCACAGCTCTACTCATTTCGCTTTACGCTACAGACGCCTCAGTCCAGTCGATTATGGCAGTCATTGCACAGCAAGAAGCGGTTCATAATGAAAGTTATTCGTATGTTCTATCTTCAGTAGTGTCACTTGATGAACAAAATGAGTCGTTTGAACTCGGACGAAAAGATCCTGTTTTACTGAAGCGAAATGAATATATTATGGAGCAATATAATGAGTTTGTTGAACATCCGACATTGGAAAATATCTTAAAAACGCTCGTTTATTCCGCTTTACTTGAGGGGATGTTCTTTTACTCAGGTTTTGCTTTCTTCTATAACTTGGCGCGTCATAATAAAATGGTGGGAACGTCAACGATGGTTAGTTATATTAACAGGGATGAATTGGAGCATGGGCGCTTTATCGCGGAGCTTTTCCGGGCCGCATTAGCAGAAAATCCAGATCATAATACACAGGAGTTAACAGATTGGGTATATCGTCATTTTAAAAAATCAGTAGAACTTGAAATTGAGTGGTCATCTTACGTGCTCGCTGATCTTGAGGGAATTGACCTGGTTGAGATGGCTGGGTACGTGAAATACCGGGCGAATAAAATGCTAAGAATGATGGGGCTCAGTGAAATTTATCCAGAGCATGTGGATAACCCAATGAAATGGATTCGTGCTTATGTGGATAACTTTGATGGAACGAAAACAGATTTCTTTGAGCAAAAATCACGTCAATATACAAAAACGAGTGATTTGAATGGGTTTGATGATTTATAGGAAGCTAGTCTAAAAGTAAAAAGTCTCTCGTGTAGAGGGACTTTTTTATATCATCTTTATGCTTCTTTACTTGTATAAAACTTCATCAATCCCCAGCGAACCAACACGCCAATGGCTAAACCAATCGGTATGGATAAAATCGGGAGCCAGACAGGTCCGATGAGATATCCAAAAATCCTTAGGCTTGGTGATAAAGCCACTCCAACTGTAACAAAATAGGCAGCAAATACAAAAGGGAGATAGGCGAATGGCTTTTGTCCACCCCCCGCATCTTTATATGCATCCCATATAGCAAAAAAATACAAACATGGATAGAACATAAACCAAAGATAATTTGTTTGATGAATGGCCTCCTCGATTTGCCCGTGAAAACTTAATACAATCGCACGGTTTAGATTCCCTAACACATTTACTATAAATTCCAGTCCAATAAGTAGAAGCCCTTTTACATATTTTCGATTTAACAGCTGTCCAAACCCAGGAAGTGCGATACTCCAAAGAAGTATTTCCAGTCTTTTGCTTTTTCTCTCTATTTTTTCCCCCATAGGTCATCTCTTTGCTAAGTTTTTACGGTCAGCTGCAATAGGAGGTTGTTCCATCCAGCCATTTTTAATTAGAATGTTTGCTCCCTCGTTGGAATATTTTGCTATCTCTGCTATTAAACGAGTGTAAGTCACTCCCAGATCATGTCTTGGGCTTGCAGACATGGCTGTTCCATACTGGGAAATGCCAGTTGCGATCAGGTTTGTTACCACATTCATCATGAGTTTGTCTGAGAATGGTGCAACGGTCGAATCTGTTACTTCCGAGGTCATTGGTCTTCCACCAGGTAAATAATCTTCATGCAAAATATCGTTAAAAATATCATTATGCTTCTTTGCAATGTCTCGTCCTTTTTCAAAATATTGCCGTACATCCTTATTATCAGCAACTTGGCTAAAGCCAATGATTCCTGCTTGCCCTAGAGCGTTCCGCCTCGCAGCATAATCGAGATTTGCAATTTCAATCCCCAGTAAGGGTCTTCGGTTACCGAACCATCCGGTCAAAAAACTCTCTTTTTCTACAAATTCAACTTTATCGGGTTTTGGAATAATAGGAGTACGTATATATGTCCCCTGTTGTTTAGCTAATTCAATGGCTTTTTTATAAAGTTGTAATTCCAATTTTAATTTATTGGAATAAAAATCAATTATATCTGAACGGGCTGCCATCGTTATAGCCGTCGTCTCGGCAGTTGTATTTAAATTCGTTATATTAAGGACATAGTGTAAATACATTTTATCGGAAAAAAGACGTGGAGCTTTGAAATTGACATCTTTGTTAGTGAAACCTTGTGGAACTGGATGATTTTCATGATTGAAAATTTGCTCCGTTTTTATTTTACTTTCTTTTGCAATCTTTAACGCTTCCTCAAGAAGCTCATGAATTTGTGGGTCATCCACATGAATCAGAAAAAAACGTATCGCACAAATATTAAGCGTGTCGTTTTGATATGAAGCCCAAAGGCTGGAAATCTCCGCAGCGGTCAATTCAATAGGGTGATGTGTATTTTCTGTAGTCATTCTTATCTCTTCCTTTCTATATTAATATTCCTTAGAGATACGATCTTGGAGAAGGCGAGAGGGAAGTACAGTTGCTATGGAGCTATGTTTATACTGTAAAAGTCTTATTTTTTCTTAGAATGAGCAAGAAGCAATCTTTTATTCATTTAAAGACATTGATATCCATGATATGAATAAAATGACTTGAACTAGGGCAAAAGAATAGAAGGTTACAAAAAGGGGTGAATGTGGTGGCTCGACGACGAAAAAGAAAACGAGAAAAAATGAGAAATTCTAATGGTCAAGATGAAAACTTTTCAAGATTCCTCGAAAAAGAATTAGAAAAAAATATAGAAAACTTAAAAATAATGCTGGGTGATCCGACTGACCTAGTGGTTCGCCAATTTCCCATTGGTGGATCAGAACATCGGTGTGCTATTGCATATATCGATGGACTTGTCAATGAAGATTTAGTACAGAGCCATATGATGAAAAATGTACAATTAATAGCGAACTCGAAACAGCTTCCTGATGAAACAACGGATTTGTTCGAAGTTATCTATGATAAAATTATTTCTGCGGTTAATACAGAAAAAGGCTATACCCTCGATGATTTGTCCCTTGCACTTTTAAGTGGGGATACACTTTTTTATTTAGATGGGATCGATCAAGTGTTAATATCGGATACAAAATTTTGGGAATCCCGTTCGATTGAGGAACCGGTATCGGAAACACTTATTCGTGGTCCAAGAGATGGATTTGTTGAAAATATACAGACAAATATGGTTCATCTTCGTCGTCATATACGTGATCCTAATCTTCGTTTTAAGCAACATTATGTAGGTAGGCGCTCCAAAAAATTGCTCGTTGCAGCGTATGTAGATGGTATTATAAACCCGGCAATAGTGAAAGAAGTAAATCGAAGGCTAGAAACCATTGATATGGATGACGCACCTGAGTCTGGCTATATTGAACAGTGGATTGAAGATAGTTTTCTGTCCCCATTCCCCCAAACATTAGTTACGGAACGGCCTGATAAGGTGTCGACTGCATTAATGGATGGGAAACTTGCTATCTTTTTAGATGGGACTCCGTTTGTTTTAATAGTTCCAGCAACATTAGGAAATACATTGCAATCACCTGAAGATTATTATGAACGCTGGACGATAGGAACATTATTACGTGCTCTAAGATACCTTTCTGCATTTATTGCTATTTTTTTGCCTGCTTTATATATTGCATTAGTTTCCTATCATCCTGGATTAATCCCCTCTAAATTAGCCTTTTCCATTGCAGCCACAAGAGAAGGGGTTCCCTTTCCTCCCTTACTGGAGGCGTTATTAATGGTTGTTACTATGGAATTATTACGGGAGGCAGGAGCAAGGTTACCGACAACGATTGGAGAGACAATCGGCATTGTCGGTGGACTTGTTATAGGAGATGCGGCAGTTCAAGCAGGGATTGTAAGCCCGGTTATGGTGATTGTTGTTGCTCTAAATGCCATTGCATCGTTTTCTATACCTGAATATGGTGTAGCAATTGCTTTTCGATTATTGCTTTTTGTGTTTGTCTTTGCAGCTGCAGTATTTGGCCTTTTCGGAATTATTCTTGCTTATATTATGCTTAATATCCATATTGTTAACCTAAAAAGTGTTGGTGTTCCTTATTCAGCGCCATTTGCCCCGACATTTATAGAAGACTGGGGTGATCTCGTTGTCCGTATGCCGATTCCGAATCTTACAAGACGGCCAAAGTATATGGAAACTGTGGATGATAAATCTATTGATTTGGGGGGGAAAGACAAGTGAAACGTTTTGAATATGCAGATGAGCTGATTAGTGAACGGGAAATTATGATAGCAATCCCTTCTATTGTCATAGGTGTTGGTATCCTTTCCTTACCAAGATTTTTGGCAACCGTAACGACAGCTGCTGATGGTTGGATATCTATTCTTGCTGGGGGGGTCCTTGCCATTGGGATGACGTGGATCATTGCTAAATTGGCAGCCAGCTTTCCGCACCAGTCCTTTTTATCTTATGCTTCCCGTATCGTTACAAAACCTGTTGCGGTTGTTTTGACCTTTCTTTTTGCTTTCTTTTTTTTACAAGTTGTTGCGTTTCAGGTTCGTGAAATAGCTGATATTTCTAAACAATATTTATTTAATCGTACGCCTGTTGAAGTGCTTGCCCTTGTTTTTTTACTTGTTGTTGTCTATGCCGTATCAGGATCAAGAGCGGGACTGTTTCGCTTAAATATGATGTTCTTTCCAATTATTCTTTTCATTTCTTCGTTGGTTATTTTTTTCAGTATCAACCGATTTGAGTCAGAACATTTATTTCCAATGTTTCAAACAAGCTTTACAGGATATTTGAAAGGATTGGGTTCTGCAGCCACTTCCTATATAGGGTTTGGGATATTATGGTTCTATCTTTCTCTAGTTAGGCAACCAAGCAAAGCGCCAAAATATGCAATCACTGGGATGTGTATACCTGTTGTTTTATATATGGTCATTTTTATTGCTTGTATCGGGGTGTTTGGCAATGAAGTCACACAGAATTTATTATTTCCGGTGGTTGAACTAGCAAAAGGAGCAGAAATTCCCGGTGAATTTTTTGAACGATTCGAATCCGTATTTTTTACCATTTGGATTATGGCTATTTTTAACACAACCACATTAGGCCTTGATATTTCCGTTTTTGCATTAACCCAGATATTCAAGAATACGCCGAAATATACCATCATATTTATACTGTCCCCATTGGTATATGTTACTGCCATGTACCCACAAAACTTGATCGAAGTGTCCTCGTTTGGAACTTATATTGGTTATGTAATATTCGGATATACTGTATTTGTGGCTGTCTTACTTTTGGTTGTTGGGAAGTTAAGAGGAGTGAAGGCTCTTGGATAATCGAAAACTTTTACACATTCCCATGTACTTTTTTATGATTATGTTTCTAACTGGTTGCTGGGATCAAGTAAATATCGAAGAACATGGATTTGTGCTTGGAGTGGCTGTTGATATGGCGGATGATGGCCCAAGTGAAAAAAAGGTATTTTCGCTTACAAATCAAATGGTTTCCCCTGGTGACCTAGGAACTCCAACGAGTGACAGTGGTGAGGAACCTCCTTTTATTAATATAACAGCCTCAGGGGAAAGTATCTTTGCAATTAGTCGAAACATGTTGAAGGAAGTTAGCCGTGCTCCCTATCATGAACATTTGAGACTTATTGTAATTTCGGCGGATGTTGCCCAAGACCCTGAATTATTTGCCAGTATGATGGATGTTTTCGTACGTAACCAACAAATACGTAGGGGGGTAAAGGTTCTGATAGCAGAAAAGAAGGCGAAAAATATACTGGAAATAAACCCAAAACCAGAAAGACTACCTGCAATGCATATTGATATGATTACCGATAATGCTCATAATTCGATGGATATGATTGAACCTGTCACATTAGGTGGTTTACATGGTGATTTATTAAATGAGTTTAGCTATGTCCTACCAACCATATCTACACATGAAGATAAAGTAGACTATAATGGGGTAGCCGTTTTTAATGGGGTGAATGATCGAATGGTAGGTAGTTTAAATGGATCGGAAACAATCGGGATGAATTTAATAAAAGGAGATATGCAAGGTGGATATATTAAGTTTGAGATGGAAAACCACTCAATGGTTTTTGAACTTGAACGAGCCAAGAGCAGGATAAAGATTGATTCAAAGGATCCGACAAATATGGATATTTCTATAACTATTGATGTAGAAGGTAATCTCGCTGAAATGTATGGAAGTAAAACACTTTTAGCTTCATCTTATTTAGCAAAAATAGAGGAGAAGATTGCTGAGCAGATAGAACAACTTGCATATCAGACAATTGATAAGGCACAGCAAGAATATAAGCTTGATATTTTAGATATAGATAAGATGTTAATACGAAAGCATTATAACGTTTGGGAAAAAATTAAGAAGGATTGGGAAAACGGCGAAAATTACTTTTCCAATAGTAATATACACGTTTCAGCCGATGTAAAGGTAAGGGAATTTGGTGCAACGGATCGTGCGAAAGATAAGGAACACCAATAAAATGTTTATTTCTATAGTGAAAACCAGGAGGCTATCCCATGTGGGAACAAATTGCAGGTTATTTACCTAAAAAAATCGTTATCGTTTGTACGATATTAAGCTTTCTAGTACCGTATTCCATCTTTAAGATTAACTCTAAATTACATGAAATAGGCGATCCTCCCTGGAAGCAAGAGAAAGAAAAAGACCCTCCGTCTTCTAAACGAGAATAGTTTTTTGATTGGTCGCTTACAAATTGTCATAAAAGATAAATCCCCCTTCTCGTTGCGCTAAGGGGGATATTGCTAATCTGTAACTATACATTTATCCCCGTGGGGGGAATGGCACGTATTTTTCGCATCATTTTTGGGTAGAAACTAAATCAAAAATTATCTAAATGAATAACCTCTCCCGTCGTTGCAATGACCCCATACTTCGAGTCAATTTTTCCATACAAATAATATATATCCTCATCGGGTTGGTAAACATAGGTCGGGCTGACTTTAAAGTGGCTTTTTAGCTTTTTAAATGCTTCATCTTTTGTTATAGAGACTTCATCAGCATCTTCATATTCGCCAAACATTTCTAAAAGAATTTTGTTATCTATGTAATTGATGATTTCAAGTGTGTGTTGATCAATGATTACTTTTATTTTCCGTGAAAAAGCACGGGAACTTTTCTGGAATGGTTTTAATTCACAAATAATATAACCACTATCCCGGTAGATGGAATAGAGGAGCCACATGCCTGATTCATCAGGAAATTGCTTGCGTAAAAAGACTCTCGCTCCATTAATTGCCGCTTCCTTCTCGTCACTAGATAAAGGAATGCTATCTGGATGGGGCTTGTTTGCAACTGCCTGTTCCACCGTTACTCCGGTGGATAGGTAATTTCCTCTTTTGGGTTAAAAGGGCCTTGTAATGGCACGGACCACTCTAATTTAGTATTCATTATTTCCCTATCCAATGAACCATATGGGAATGTTTTTTCACTATTATTTTTAATATACAATTCCTCTATCATATAAACAGGAAGCCATGTTTCATTCTCTTCCACGGGCACCTCTACTAATTGAAATTGTTCCCAAAAGAAGTGTTCCATGTTTTCTGGTAAAAGGGAAAACGGCTCCCGTGCCACTTTTTCTTCACTTGGGAAAAGTCCATCGATAGAAAAAAGGGTTAGTTCATCTTTCTCATTGAACTCAACGTTAATCATACCACTAGGGGCAGTATTAATATTGTCTATCGCTGCACGAAAGTAAAATGTATTGTCTCTTTCACTCTCGATTTTAAATTGTTTACCAAAAGTTAACCCTGTAGTTTCCTCCACCCAATTAATAACATTTGCCTTCTCTGGAGTAGGGAATATATCCTTCGCGTCGGGATTAGACACCATGCCTACAAAAATAATCCGATAAAGTTCTCTGCTATGAAAGTCAATGTCGATGGAAACCGTTCCTTCAGGATTTAAATCCTCGTCTTCCTTTTCGGCTTGCCCCTTTGTTTGATTAGGGAACCATTCCATGTTTAAAATATAATTCCCTTCAGAAAGGCTGCGTTTTTCATGAAAAATATGATACCTTTTAAGAAAATAATCGTTTAACTTAAATTGCTCTTGAATGTCGTTAACTATATTTTGAATCTGCTCGTTCATTTGTAAAACCTCACCTTTTAAAAGTTGGTTTAAGTATATCAAAAAGAATTAAAGTTCGAAATAGTATATGGGATAGAGAGGAAAGGTATAAGGATGATGTATTTTTTAAAAATTAATAGTCTTGCGTGATCCTTTCTCTAAGATTGCATCCAAAAAGCATGTAGTTCTTAAAAAAAGGCTAGTTTTCTTCCAGCTCACAAATAAAGCTGCCTCTAAGGACAGCTTTATTTTAATTATTAAAGTAATTAATTAACCCATTGGTAATCGCCTTGGCTGCTTCATCTTGGAAAGCCGGTGATTGGACATTTTCCAATTCACCTGGATTCGTAATAAAACCTAATTCAATCAGTACAGCCAAGTCTTTATTTTCCCGTAAGACTTTAAAATCTCCTTGACGGATACCGCGGTCATATACAGAATTCATCTGTGTTAGTGATGTCTGGATACTCTGGGCTAAATCTCTATCTCTCCCACCAGCATAATAATAAGTGCTTGTTCC
>DATGTS010000037.1:0-28614 GCA_035301745.1 Candidatus Avamphibacillus sp. | reverse complement strand
AGAACGACTTTAGTCGTCGACATTTATGTCAAAATCCACCTGCTTTAGCAGGTGGTCGTTTAAAGGGGTAATTATGAAAAAAAAAATTATACGGTTAATTAAAAAACCATTCGTGCGAAATGTAATAATAATGGCTACAGGAACGGCTGCAGCCCAAGCTGTTTCTATGGGTTTGTCACCAATTATTACGCGTTTATATGGTCCTGAAGCATTTGGGGTGATGGGTGTATTTATGGCAATTGTGCAGATTATTGCACCTATTGCTGCACTTACATATCCCATAGCTATTGTACTACCTAAAAATGATGAAAATGCTAAAGGTTTAATCCGATTGTCTCTGTATACTTCTTCAGCAGTTGCAACCGTTACAGCTCTTATCTTATTGTTTTTCAACAAACAAATAGTTGAGTTATTTCAGATAGGGGAAATTGCCGCATTTTTATATTTAATTCCGATAGTCATTTTGTTTTCAGGACTCATGCAAGTTTCCGAGCAATGGCTTATTCGCACGAAGCAATTTGGGATTAATGCAAAAGTAGCATTTTTACAGTCTGTAATTATTAATGGGAGTAAAGTAGGGGTTGGCTTAATTCATCCAGTGGCTACAGTCCTTGTTGTTTTGTCAGCTTCGGCTAATGGGCTGAGAGCCTTGATGATGATGCTTTTTGCTAGAAAGTCAAACTACAAACAATCAACGGAGTTACAAGATAATCAACTATCTATAAAAGAACTTGCCAAAAAACATAGAGACTTTCCTTTATTTAGAGCACCGGAGGTCTTCCTGAATGCTGTCTCTCAAGGCTTACCAGTGCTGTTGTTAACAACCTTTTTCGGGCCAGCTTCAGCAGGGTTCTATACAATTGGTAGGACTGTGCTTAGTTTACCAACTCAACTTATCGGTAAATCAGTAGGGGATGTATTTTATCCTCGTATTTCTGAAGCAGCTAATAACGGAGAAAATATAAATCGTTTGATAAAGAAAGCTACTTTATCCCTTGGAGCTGTTGGGATAATACCATACGGAATTGTATTTCTATTCGGGCCTTGGCTTTTTGGCTTTGTATTTGGTGCAGAGTGGGTGACAGCAGGTGAATATGCAAGATGGATTGCCCTTTGGTCACTGTTTGGATTTATGAACAGACCTAGTGTAATGGCAATGCCTGTGTTGTCAGCTCAACTATTCCATTTAAAATTTACTGCTATTATGTTAGTAACACGCATCGTAGCTCTTGCTATTGGTTATTTTTTCTTTTCAAGCGATTTAATCGCTATCGCTCTATTCGCGGTGTCAGGCGCAGTATTAAATTTTGCATTAATTTTAATTACATTGCACAAAAGTAAAAAAAATAATACACCACAAAAATAGGGAATACGCGTATTATAGCAATCGTAATAATATTGAACACTCAGATTTTCGACAAATTATTAGGAGGGTTTCTCTAAAATGGTGAAAAACGTTCTGTGGACCGGTGGTTGGGATTCAACTTTTAGGATACTTGATTTAGTTTTATCGAAAAAAGAATCTGTTCAGCCTTTTTATATTTTAGACAGTGATCGTAATTCGACACCCTTAGAATTAAAAACTATGGATAAAATTAAAAAGTTGATTCTAGAAATAGATCCTCAATCTAAAGATAGAATCTTCGATCATATAATGATAAATATTAATAATATACCAATAAATGAAGAGATTACCAATGATTATAGCTATTTACAAACCCTTTCACATTTAGGAAGCCAATATGATTGGCTGGCACGTTATGCCGATTCAATGCAAATGAATGATATCGAATTATGTATACATCTCGATGATAAAGCAGAATTTTTTATAAAAGATGATGTTGAGTTAATAAAAAATGATGCAGATAGTTATTATAAGTTGAAAGACAAGCCCTCTAAATCTGAACTGCATATTTTTTCTTACTATCATTTTCCATTATTGAAAATGACCAAGTTAGAAATGGGTAAAACTGCTAAGAGAAACGGATTCCAACATATAATGGAAGAAACATGGTTTTGTTATAATCCAACAAAAGATGGTACACCTTGTGGGATGTGTAACCCTTGTATATACACCAGAGAAGAAGGATTAGGTAGAAGGGTTCCCGACCCAACAATTTTAATGAAGTTGAATAAGAAGGTTAAAGGTAAAATAAACGGTTTAAAAAGAAGGTTAAAACATTTTAACTAAAAATCAATTTACAATGATAGGGTCTAATATAAAATGAGAAAGTCGGACGGCGATAAACTATGAGCGATTTCATTTATTCCAAAAAAAAAATTGAGGAAAGTAAGTTAATAAAAGAGATTAAGGCAATCTATCATCAGGATAGTCCAATAGTTGAAGAGTTTCACGGAGATTGGGGTTCTTTAGCAGTCAGTAAAAATTTATATAACGGATTTCAGTCTTATGAATCAAATGATCATATTTGTGTTGTTATTGGCGGACCTGTCCTATGTTTTCAAGAAAATTCATTTTTGCATAAACAGTGGAGCAATGAGGGAACACAAGCTATTTATACCCGGTGGCTTGAAGGTACTATTCAATGGGACGAGGACCTAAGCGGTCCTTTTGTAATATTAATCATAAACAAGAAGACTTCTGATCTCTATTGTATGACAGATATAATGTCATTTATTCCGATTTACAAATATCGCGACGCAACTAATTTAATGCTATCCACTCATGTTGATATGCTTGCTTATGCGTCGGATACACAGGATGAAGTCGATGCAGTGTCGGAAGTAGACTTTATTCTTAATGGTGTTGTAACTTACCCTTATACAACCTATTCTTCAGTAAAACAAATCCAACCAGCAACAGTACATGTAATGTTAAAGGAATCCATTGATTTACAATCTAAAAGTTATTGGAGACCTAAAGAAGAATACAGGTATAAAACAATTGATGAGGCGTCGAATGCTTTAAGGAGTAGTTTACAAAACTATGTAAATAGTATTACAAAATTTGCCGATAATATAGCACAATTTATTAGTGGGGGAGAAGATTCGCGGGTACTTTCTGCATTATTACCACAAGAAAATAATCAAGAAGCTTTTGTGTTCCTAGATCAAATGAACCGAGAAGGGAAAGTAGCTGAAAAAGCTGCCGATATTCATGGTGCAAATTTTAATATATTTACACGGAGTAAGATGCATTACCTAGAAGTATTGCCACCAAGCACAGATTTGGTTGGAAGCGGCTCTCAATATACACATGCGCATACTTTTGGGTTTCATAAAATATGTGGGTTGGATCGGTACTCTGCTGTTTTCGGAGGTCTTTTTTCTGATGCTTTGCTGAAAGGAGCACGTATTAAGAAAACACGTTGTTCAGCACGGTTTTCATTCTTACCACAAATTAAAGAGTCTGGTTATTCTGCTGCTAGCCCATTAAAAAACAGTGTATTTTCATACGAAATATTATTAGAATTAACCAAGAGAAGGCAAAATCATTTGAACTATATAAAGGAATTTAGAGAGGAATCAGCGGAGGAATGGTTCGAGCTTTGGCCTAGTTCCATGAACATGAACATTCCTAACCTTCACGCTAATCGAAGGTTGTTTCGGAGCTATGAACCTTTTATGTCAAATAATGTTGTTAAAATAAGTGCGCGCGTTCCCCAAGATTGGAAAATTAATAGAAGGCTGTTTCAAAGAGCTGTAAAGCCATTCTTAAAGCCAACTAAATGGCTACTTCACAGTGATGGAAGACTCCCCTATTTTCCATGGTATATAAACAACGTAATACAATTTATAATTTGGGGTTATAGACAAATAGGTGTAAGAACAGGCATAATTAGAGGGAATCAAGGCCCTTGGGGAGAATGGAATGTAGTTATGAACAGCAAAGAGTGGAATCAAGCTATAAATACTTATCTGGATGACACATGTAAACTTTTTGAAAACTTTATAAAAGAAGGCTTCACAGGAAACCAACTTTTTGATAATCGTTATTTAAATAAAGTCCAACAAATAAATTTAATGCAAGTATTGTATGGTTGTCATAAACGCAAAAAAATAAAATAAGGAATTATTAAAAACATTGTCACGCTAAATTCTTTGCTACTACTGAAAAAGTTAGCATCAAGGCTATCAGTCTCATGAGAATTAACAGACAATTCATTGGCTTCACTGATAAAGTTTAAAGTTTAGGGGAATAGATTTTAGGGGGATTCTCTATTGAGAATGTATTTGTGGTATTTAATTTTGGTATTCTTGTGTAGTTCTTTGTATCTAACAGAACTGTTTAATCCGGTCGGTGGTGTATTAATAGCTACTATGTTAAGTATGGTATTTCCTATCATATTATTAACCAAGTTAAAGGAATATAATGTGCATTACTATAGCTTAATAACAATCTATAGCTTCGTTTTGGTCACAGCAATCTCGTCTATAACCAATGGTCAGATACAATTGCTTACAGTTCCTTTTGTATTTCTTGTTTTGTATGTAGCCTCCTTTAATATTGTTCCAATATTATATAAAGCTAATACCAATAAGTTTATAAGTAATGCCATTATGATTAGTCATGCTCCTTTAATTCTAATACCTATACTAGTAAATGGGGTTAATACAGCACCCTATAAAGGGATTTTTTATAATCCGAATTCTTTTGGGAGTATTCTAGCAACACTTTTTGCAGTTTTATTAGCACCGTTTCTTTACACGATAGGGGGTTTGTTAAAGGGTTTTAATAGTTTCACTAACGTTAAAATCAAACTTATTGTTCAGGGATTAATTCTCTTTTTGATCAGTTTCCTAGTCATATTATCTGGAAGCAGAACAAGTAGTCTCGCTGTTGTGGGCATGGTTATGATAGGATTGTTATTTTTAATAATAGATTTAATCAAAGAAAAGAAAATAAATGCTTTAATTACGAAAGGAACTTTTTTATTCTTAGCAATTACAAGTACTATTATTGTTTTAATAAAATTGACCCCTTTCTATGACTATTTATATATAAACATTTTATATAAATTTGAAGTAAAAGCTAGTAGTGGGGATGTGCTGGATAACCGCGGAGCTGTGTGGAGTGAATCTATGCAACAAGCTGGATTATTTGGAAGAGGTAAAGACTTTTTTACGGAAGAAATCGGAGTAGGCGCCCATAATACATTTATAAGTATTATGGGTGAATATGGGTGGATACCCTTAATACCATTTATTTTATTTTTAATATTTTCCTTTACATCGAGTATAAAATATTTCTTAAAAGCCTCCAATAATCAATATAGATATTTTCCACTATTGATGGTGTCGTGCTTTTTACTTCTGTCTTTAGGGGAAGGAATGTTATTTAAACTCAGTATGATTGCTATGTTCTTTGCCATAGGTTCTACTGTTAACTTGAAGAATAAAACGCAACACATCCACTAAGATTTCTATCCTGTAGTTATTATATGAAGGAGCTGAACTTGTTTATTTACATAGCAGGGGGACTAGGTATGTGTAAACAAGTGGTAAATCTTTTTGTTATGCTATAGAATTGCTTTGTTTTAAAAAGGAGTTCGAATTACGGAATAGATATAGGAACTAGAATCATTATTGATAATTTTATAGTAGTAGTAAGTATAGTGTTAATTCTAATTCTAATTCGTAAGTAACAACTGTAAAACTAATAGGTATTGGTCTTAAACCATTCATACGAACTATAATTGAAAGTGGTGTAATTATGAAGAAGATTGTGATAACAGGTTCAGCTGGTTTTATCGGCTCGCACCTATCAAAACGATTACTTAAGGAAGGTCATCAAGTAATCGGAATAGACAACATAAACGATTACTATGATCCACAACTAAAAGAAGATAGATTAGCTCAATTAACAAATGATAATTTTACTTTTGTTAAAGCGGAATTAGAAGACCTTGAAACAATTAACCAGACATTTGAACAATATAAACCTGAGATTGTAATTAATCTAGCAGCACAAGCTGGAGTTCGTTACAGTCTTGAAAATCCACATGCATATGTAAACTCGAATGTTGTTGGCTTTACGAACATTCTCGAAGCATGTCGACATTATAAGGTAGAGCATCTTATTTACGCATCTTCAAGTTCTGTTTATGGAGCTAATGAATCAAAGCCGTTCTCAACGAGTGATAACATTGATCATCCATTAAGCTTGTATGCAGCAACTAAAAAATCAAATGAACTATTTGCACATACGTATAGCCATTTATATGGTTTACCGACAACCGGTTTGCGTTTCTTTACTGTTTATGGTCCTTGGGGTCGTCCAGACATGGCATTGTTTTTATTTACAAAAGCTATTGTAAATGACGAACCGATTGATGTGTTTAATCATGGTAATATGATGCGTGATTTTACTTATGTCGATGATATTGTTGAAAGTATTGCTAGATTAACAAAACGCCCAGCTCAACCGAATCCAGAATGGTCTGGAGAAAATCCGGATCCGGGTAGTAGTTATGCGCCATATAAAGTTTACAACATTGGTAATAACAGTCCAGTAAGATTAATGGACTTCATTGAAGCAATTGAAAATAAATTGGGTAAAACGGCAAAGAAAAACTTTTTGCCATTACAAGCTGGTGATGTACCAGAAACGTATGCAAATGTGGAAGATTTATTTAGAGATATTAACTTTAAACCAGAGACTACCATTCAAGAAGGCGTGAATAAGTTTATTGATTGGTATCTTAATTATTACGAGGTGAAATCATGATAGAACGTAAAATAGCAGTAGTTGGCCTAGGCTATGTAGGCCTACCAGTTGCTGTAGAATTTGGTAAAGAACGAGAAGTTATCGGTTTTGATATTAATCAAAATCGAATAGATGGACTAAACAATGGAATAGATATAACGAATGAAGTTACAGAAGAAGATTTAAAAGCTGCTTCTATTACCTTTACAGCAGATCCATCAGATTTAAAACAAGCTGATTTTATTATTGTTGCTGTTCCTACACCTATTACAGAGAATAAACAACCGGATTTAACACCATTGTTAAAAGCATCGGAAACAGTAGGCAGTAATATTTCTAAAGGTACCATTGTTGTTTATGAATCCACTGTATATCCTGGGGCAACAGAAGATGATTGTGTACCGGTTTTAGAGAAGGTATCCGGTATGAGATGTGGAGAGGATTTCTTTGTAGGGTATTCTCCTGAAAGAATTAACCCGGGTGATAAGGTTCATACCTTCAAAACGATTACGAAGGTGGTTTCAGGACAAAACGAAGAAGTACTGGATATTGTCGCTAATGTATACGAAAGTGTTGTTGATGCTGGTGTACACAAAGCAAGTTCTATTAAAGTAGCAGAAGCGGCAAAAGTAATTGAAAATACGCAGCGTGATTTAAATATATCTTTGATGAATGAGTTGGCAATTATTTTTGATAAGTTAAATATTGATACGTCTGAAGTGTTAGCAGCAGCGGGTACCAAATGGAACTTTTTAAACTTTACACCTGGTCTTGTTGGAGGGCATTGTATCGGAGTTGACCCTTATTATCTAACACATAAGGCTCAAAAAATCGGTCATCATCCAGAAATTATTTTAGCTGGGCGTAAAACGAATGATAATGTAGGAAACTTCATTGCTACGTCTTTAGTAAAACAAATGATTAAAAAGAATATGCCGATCCAAGGTTCAAAGGTTACTATTTTAGGGCTTACCTTTAAAGAGAATGTGCCTGATTTACGAAATACAAGAGTCGTAGATATTGTTCATGAATTAGCAGACTTTGGTGTGGAAGTACAAGTTACGGATGCCTATGCGGATACAGAAGAAGCGTCAAGAGAATATGGCATTGACTTAATACCTTATGAAGAATTAAAACCAGCAGATGCTGTAGTTTATACTGTTCCACATGAAGCTTATTTGGATAAGGGTTGGGAAGTCTTTGATCATTTATTGAAGCATGGCAAGGGTATTGTTGTGGATGTTAAAAGTAAGTTAGAGAAAGATGCTTGCCCGGAAAATATTCAGTTGTGGAGATTGTAAAATGAGTAAAGGTAGAATACTTCAAATATCTGCGGTTTCAACAACCGTGGATAAACAGCTTAGACCGCTTATTGAAGCATCTATAGAAGATGGGTATGAAGTGCATATAGCTTGTGCTGATGACGGTAATGTTGAAAGTTTAGGAAGTGAAGGTTTCATAGTTCATAAAATACACTTTGATAGAAAGATTAGTTTAAAATCTAATCTTAGATCGATCAAGGAACTACGTAAATTAATGAAGTTTTATAATTATGATATTGTCCATGTTCACACACCTGTCGCTTCTATACTTGGAAGAGTAGCTGCAAAATTATCTGGAATTAAAAACATAATATATACTGCACATGGATACTATTTTCACGATGGTATGAGCAAAAGGGAATATACTTTTTATTATCAAATCGAAAAGCAATTTGCCAAATTTGCTACTGATTACTTGTTATTACAGAGTAAAGAAGATTACGAACTAAGTGTTGAAAAGCGATTTAAAAAGAAAAGTAAAATAATGCATTTAAGTAATGGAATTGATATTCACGAAAAATTCAATCCTAAGAAAATGAATCAGGAAAACATAAAAACAATAAAAGATGAGTTAGGGATAAAGGAATCAGATTTCGTTTTTTCTTTTGTTGGTAGATTTGTAAGGGAAAAAGGAATATACGAGCTTGTAGAAGCTTTTAATAAACTAAATGAAACAAATCAAAATATAAAATTATTGTTAATTGGTGGTCTTCTTGAGAGTGAAAGAGATCAAGAGATTTCTCAAGCAATGAATAAATGGGAGGCTAATCAAAACATAATTTTTACAGGAGTCAGATCTGATATACCAGAATTGCAATCAATTTCCGATGTTTTTATCTTACCTAGTTACCGAGAAGGGTTACCTAGATCTATTATTGAAGCGATGGCCATGAAGAAACCGGTCATTGCAACGAATATACGGGGGTGTAGGGAAGAGGTTATTGATAACGAAACAGGGTTTTTAGTGGAAAAGCAAGATGTTAATGATCTCTACCAAAAAATGTTGACCTTATTTGAGAATGAAGAAATGTGCAAAGCGTTTGGTGAAGAGGCTAGAAGGATTGTAGAGAACGAATATGATGAGCAAAAGGTGTTAGATAAGCAGCTGGCTTTGTTTGAATCGTTAATCAAATGATTTTAAAATCTTATAATTAGCCCGCACTGAACTGTAGTACAGACATGTGTGGGTTTTTCAACAAAAATGTTCAACTATGTGTTACCTATTCAATAGACGAAAGCTTAGGACGTGTGAAAAAAATGAGATGTGACACCAAGGAAATCTAATTATTTTCAGGAAAATTTGATACCAGCTATCGGATAAATCATGTATAATGGGTAATTAGTATTAACATAGATAATGAAGATTTATATTGGCTAATACGGGCTATAGGGAAAGGTGCAATACATTGGAAATAAAAAAGATGCTCGAAGAAGAGCAGTTGAACCTAGGAAATTATGATCAAACATCGATTATGATCAGCACAACCGCCAAGCATGCGTTAGACTTTAAAGTTCTCCCTAGACGAACGATCAAGGGCATGGCTATGTCCTGTTTTATGATTAATGATGAAAAGGTATTAGAAGAAACTCTTACATTTTTTGATGGGAAAGTAGATTATATATACATAGATATTGAACAAAAACAACATGTGAATCTATTTAAAATAGCACGGAGTGTGGTTAAGCAATCGCAACTAGTAACTGTAAAACCAAATGATACAACATTAGAATCCTGTGACCTTTTGATTCGCAACCAGTTGCAGGATGATTTGTATCATAAAAAGGTAGTCGTCATTGGAACAGGTAATCTAGCTAGTAAGTTAGCATTACGGCTTGCAGAGAGACAGGCTTACGTTTACGTAAAGGGTAGATCAGAAGAAAAAGAGCAAGCGGTGATAGATGGGGTGAATCTTATTCTGCCTAAATATACGTATCCAATACAATCACTTGATCAATTAAATACAAATGCTGATGTGATTGTTTCGTTTTTGTCAGGGCAATTTACCGAAGAAGAAGATTTATTACCATGCATTGGTGAAGATACATTTATCATCGATGGGGGAATCAATAATTTTAGTAGTGATTTTATTCAACGTATGTTAAGAGATAACATCAATATTACTAGACTTGATACGAGAATAGCATTGCCGTATCAATTGTTGTCCGGGCATGATTACACGCGGAATTTTTTTAAGGAAGTGTTTGGTCAAGCTAAGATTCAGGGTGTTACAGTAGCTTCAGGGGGTTATATTGGTCCTGAAGGTACAGTAATTGTTGATAATATAAAACAACCAAACCAAGTGATTGGTATTGGAGATGGTAGAGGAGGGGTGAAAGCAAATGAGCAGCTCAGTGAAACAGACGGAAGTCGAATACAGAAAATCCAACAAATCATTTCAGAACTTTATTAAACGAATCTTTGATATTATTCTTAGCTTTATTGCACTTCTAATACTTTCACCTGTCTTTCTTGTATTGGCCATTTTAATCATTAAAGAAGATGGTCGACCGGTATTTTTTAAACAAAAAAGAAGTGGACGAAATGATGAAGTATTTGAAATGTATAAATTTCGTTCGATGAAAAACAAACAAGTCGCTGTCCCATCTAATTCCCATAATGAATATAACTGGAAAAATGGTGTGCCGGATGATTTTGTGTTTAAAACAAGTTCAGAAAGCAATCCCAACATCACAAAAATAGGGAGCTTTATAAGAAAGTATAGCTTAGATGAATTGCCACAGTTTTATAATGTTCTAAAGGGAGATATGAGTATCGTAGGTCCGCGTCCGGAAATCATTGCCATCTCCCGTTGCTATAATGAACATCAAAAAGGAAGATTAGCTGTTAAACCAGGCATCACCGGATGGGCACAGGCGAATGGACGAAGCGATATGGACCATGGGAAGAAGATTGAGTATGATTTGTATTATGTAGATAATTTTAGTTTGTGGTTGGATGTGAAAGTGTTTGTGAGGACTGTGGTGCAGGTTGTTGGGGGAAAGGGGTCGGTGTGATGAAAAGAAGTATTCCCCTTTTCTTTTAACGGTAATAAAATCATCACAACTTCAGGTGGTGGTGCCTTAGTTTCCGATGACGTAGAGATATTGAAAAAAGCAAGGTTCCTGGCTACACAGGCCCGTGATCCGGCAGTACATTATCAGCATAGTGAAATCGGCTACAATTACCGGATGAGTAATATTGTTGCGGGGATCGGACGCGGACAGCTTGAAGTATTGTACGAGCGTGTAGCACAGCGTAGAGCTGTTTTTAATCGGTATTGTGAAGCATTTGCGGATGTCCCGGGAATTGTTTTTCAGCCGGAGCTTCAGGATACGATGTCTAATCGCTGGTTAACTGCATTGACGATAGATCCCGAAGTAGCGGGTGTTTCCAGACATGAGATTATTGAGCGATTAGCAGAAGATAATATTGAAGCACGTCCGGTGTGGAAGCCAATGCATTTGCAGCCATTGTTTGATAGTGTGGCATATTATCCGCATGAGGAAGGGAATAGTGTGTCGGATGAATTGTTTGAGTACGGATTAGCTTGCCGAGTGGATCGAATATGACGGTGGAGCAGCAGGAATTGGTGATTGCAGGAATCAATGAATTATTAAATAAGTAAAGTATGAAAGTTGACTAAGGGGAGCGAATGTTGATGCGGGCAAAGAGAAAAGGATCAAGAAAACTGTGGTTGAAAATACCTTTAATCGTTATCCTTCTGCTTGTACTCGGTATCGGGATTTATGCCTTCACTGTGTACAATAATGCCAAGAAGACCGTCAATGATAAAATGCATGACCCAGTGGAATCTATCGATCTGGATCTGACAAAGAAGAAGGTAAAAGGGGATGAACCACTAAATATCCTGTTGATGGGAATCGATACGGAAGAAAGTGATCAAGGGCGTTCAGATGCTTTGATGGTTTTATCCTTGGATCCAGGGCAGGACGCCATGCAGTTGGTTAGTATTCCACGTGATACAAGAACAATAATTGCTGGTAAAGGGATAGAGGACAAAATTAATCATGCTTATGCTTTTGGCGGTGCAGACATGACCGTTGCAACGGTAGAGAACTTCCTCGGTGTCGAGATGGACTATTATGTAAGCATGAATATGAGTGGGATGAAAGAGTTGGTGGACCAGTTAGGCGGTATCACAGTCAACAATGAAATCGCTTGGGATGATGGAAAGTATAATTTTACAGAAGGTTTGACAGATTTAGATGGTGACAAGTCGATGCATTTTGTCCGCATGCGTAAACAAGATCCAGATGGCGATTTTGGACGAACAAAGCGTCAACGTAAAGTTATTCAAGGCATTGTCGATAAAGGCGCAAGTGTTGCCTCTGTAAGCAAAATTAATGGCGTCATTGACATTCTAGGAAATAACATGGCAACCAACTTAGACTTTGATGACATGAAGAAATTACTCTCCGGCTATAAAGATACAAGAAAGAACTTTGTAGACTATCAAATGGAAGGTAGCGGAACGAATATAGACGGTGTGTATTATCTGATTGTTCCGGATGAGGAAGTGCAGAAGGTGCAAGGGATGATTGAAGAGATTGGGATATAGAATTGAAGCCACTATCTTTTAGGTAGTGGCTCCATTCCGTATTAAAGAGATGTTGCAACAAATGGAGCAATTGACATTCAAATCAATATCAATGCACAGCCGGATCCGGCAACGGATTTACCAACATAAGCATCTCTAGTCCACTTATTTCAGGAAGCCTCATTAAAAAATCATCAAGTTCCTCACGGTTTGGAAAACTGAAAGCTGCCAATTCCTGTACAGGAGAAAATGCCTTCTCCTCATTAAACCAAAACATTTGATAGATTCTTAATACGTGTATGGAATTATCGGCCACCTCTGATAACACAGCGACACCGAGTAGATCATTTTCTTCCGTAAAAATCGTTGTTTCTATTTTTTTATTTTCCAGTAATTCATCTGGGAAGACCACATTCTTTGCGTTCATATTTATTTTCCCTCCTGATTGATATAATTTAATTTTTCTGATATTTGTTTTCGCGAATAAGATAGTCTAGAGATACATTGAATAGGTCAGCTAATTCTGCAAGTGTTTGATATGCAGGGTGTGTCTCTCCACTTTCATATGTGCCATAGACGTTTGAAGAAAATCCTAACTTATAGCTAATTTCCTTTTTAGTGTATCCGGATTTTTCACGAAGGTTCTCTAAACGATACCCCAGTCTGAGTCCTTCCATTGTTTGTATCCCTCCTTAACTGCCTAATAACTATTAATGATTGAAGCGGAAATAAAAGCACCCGAATTGAGTGTTTTAATAATTTTCAGCCTATTAATTAGTATAGTTGAACTAGGTCTAATTATCCAGTAATAAGTAAAAATAAATTAGTATAATGGGGAGATATACAAATTGAGAAAGCAAATGGGGACACTTATTATTATCCGCGATCGTGTGATTAGATTATTTCATGATAGGATAGGAGAACACCACGATATAAAGAGCAAAAAGGAAATGAATAAATGCAGACTATCCATTAAAGGATAATGCTCCAGTGATGAATGATGAGCTGTCAGATATCCAGAATGCTAAATGTACTAGGTAGTGATAAATTAAGGTAATTTCCTTCCTTATTCATGCAATGGTAAGGCTCGTTGTTTAACCTATTATCCAGTATTAAAATAAATATCCCCCTAGTAGCATGCGTGGCGCTACAGGGGGTTATATAATTTATCTTTTTGGTGCTCGATATCCAGCGTTCTCTGCTTCTTCCACGCTACAAAACCACTGTACAACATTGGTTGTGCGGTCATAATAGGTAGAGCTGGGAGTGTGATAAATGCCACTTTCGCTTCCTTTAATATTACATTCATCTTGCTCTTGTGAATCCTTATTGGCACCTGATTCATTAGATTTCTTTGCTTCAGTGTTAGTTGAATTATTAGAACTTGTACTTTTGTTATTACTTTTACTTGTCTTTTCTTTATCTAATTTCATTTGTAGTTTTTCATTGTTATCTGTTAACGTATCAACTTTTTCGGATAATTGTTCATTCTCTTCCTCTAATTCATCATGATCCTCTTGTAGTTCATTTTCATTGCTTTCTAGTGTTTTAATTTCTTTCTCTAACTTTTCATTTTCCTTTTTAATCTCAGTTATTTCTTCAGAAGACTCATCAGTTGTATTTTCCAATTTATCGAATTTACCTTGGAGCTCTGAATTGTCCTCTTCCAGATCTGATATATCTTCTTTTAATTGATTGTTTTCTTTAATAGTAGCTTCCGAAGTATCAAGACTAGAAGCAAATACAAAAATAAAGCTTATAAATAAAAATGGAATAATTACTCTCTTGGGGATTCTCTTATTCTTTGAACGGAACCACCGATAACCAATTGCAGCAACAATTATAAAGAATAATAATGTACCTAACATCAACCTATCTCCCTTTTAGTTATATTGAACTATGTACTCATTAAAAAATAGTGAAAACAATTGGATAGGATATTTAACTTCAGTTTTTGCGGATCATTTGTTTCTGACAATCTACGCATCTGATATTCCAAATGCGATTGCAAAATAACAGCTTTATTTGCTAATGCTGTAACAGCACAATGAGAAATAAGGAGGGAGTGCCACTTGGCAGGTTTTCCTTATTTCCCATACAGTCAATCCTGCATTAGCTTTAAAAATTCATTTAACTTTATTCGAGCTTCTGGGCTTAGTGTTTTAACTGTGTTCATAAGCAAGATAAGATCCTCAGGTACATCTTGCAAATCTGATGAGAAAAAAGATGCAAGATCACTATCAAGTGCTTTTAATAGTCTTTCCAGCATGTCTATATCCGGAATAGCACGGCTATTTTCAAAGCGACTAATGTAAGATTGTGAAACATTGACATCGTTTGCAAGTTGTTGAGTTGTAAGTCCTTTAGACTTTCTTAGCATTTTCAATTGGTTACCTATTTTATTGCTATCTACCATAATGTGCTCCTTTAAAATAATTACTAATTATAGTTTAGCTTGAATCAGTAAAAGAGAAAGGAATTTATAACGTTTAGAACAAATAATCATAAATGTATTGACTTTTAGAATTAATGGGTATAATATACTGATTAATAGGATTTTTAAGATATTTATGATTGAGGTGAATAAATGTGAAATTAAAATAATAAAAGCGCGAACATTAAACCATAATTTATCAGGTATATATTCTTTATTAGGAAGACGATGTGAATTTGAAGGACGCTTGAGTATGTAAAGTTCGCGATTAATGGTCAGACCATTAGACATAATACCAGCAGTAGGGAGAATGTTATGAACCCATTGTTTGAAAAAATACCTCAAAGAGATTCAACATGTGAAGTGATTATTAACCAATTTACGAAGATGATAAAAAAAGGTGATCTCGAAATCGGGGATAAAATACCCCCTGAAAGGAATCTAGCAGAACAATTTGGCGTTGGAAGATCCACCATTCGTGAGGCAATTAAAAGCATGACTTCTATGGGATTATTAGAGGCCAGATTAGGTGAAGGTACTTTTGTGCGCAGGGTGGATTCAGATGATATTAAACAACAGCTGCAGTGGAGTCTATATCTGGATCCGGTGCCTTTTAATGAATTAGTTGAGCTTAGAAAGATTCTGGAAATCAAAACGATCAAAAAGGCAGCATTAAACAGAACAGAAAAAGAAATAGTGGCATTGGAATTTTGGATAGATGCGATGAGGAAAGATAATAAAGCACAGCGGAATAAGAAAAATGATTTAATGTTCCATATGACAATCGCGAAAGCCAGTAATAATAAAATGATCTACAATTTGCTAGACCTTATCAGAATGTCTTTGGAAGAGTGGTTTGAAAATGTACTTGAGGATCCAATGAACGTAGAAAACTCGATACATGAGCATGAATTGATACTAGAAGCCATTATAAAACAAGATATCGATCAAGCGGTAAAATTTATGGAATCGCATTTAGAGCTGGGAGAGCAGAGACTATTTCAAAGAATTGAATTGAGAAAGGAAGACTAATGATTAAACTAGTTTCTGGGTCATTTAAGGAGGTGATTTGCAGACTTAATTAACAAAATAATTGAATAATAAAAGGGGGGAAATACAACATTGAAAAAAGTCTCGTTTATTTTATTCGTCCTCACACTTTTTATTGTTTCCGGCTGTGGTGAATCAAGTGAAAAAACTGGTGCTGAAAGCGAGGGTAAAGTTGAAATAAGCATTGGGCATGTTGGTGCACCAGTTAGTCCCCAACAGGGAGCTGCAGATATTTTTACTGAGTTGATTGAAGAAAAGACAGATGGTTCCATAGAGATTAAAATTTACAATTCATCACAGCTTGGGGATGAAAGGGAATTAGTAGAAGGTATTCAGATGGGAACGATCGATGCCGGGATTATTTCCTCAGGACTGTTTGCTTCTAGTTACAATGTAATGGAAGCATTTGAAGTTCCGTTCTTATTTGAGAATAAGGAACATGCATTAAAAGTAAATAATGGAGATATTGGTAGGGATGTGCTGGATGAGCTTGAAGCAAACGCAGGTTTGAAAGCCCTTTCTCTTTGGGAACACGGGTTCAGACAAATTACTAATTCAAAGAAACCAATCAAGAAACCCGAGGATATGAAAGGACTCAAAATAAGAAGCCCGGAAGTTCCATCATACAGTATCGCGCTAAAAGAACTGGGATCCAACCCGATTCCGCTATCTTTTTCAGAGCTATATGTAGCAATGGATAGAGGTGTAGTAAACGGTCAGCATAATCCTTTAATGCATATTGAAGGACAGCGGTTCTATGAGGTTCAGGATTATATGACAGTAATGGACTTTGCTTATACTCCAAACGTATTGGCTTTAAGTGATAATGTATGGCAGCAATTATCAGACGAACAGCAGTCTGCCCTGAATGAAGCTGCACTGGAAACCGCCGAACTGTGGTCAGAGGAAGCAGCTGAAGAAAACGAGGAAATACTAAAAGAATTGGAAGACAAAATGGATATTGTCACAAGGGATGATATCGATAGGGATGATTTTAAGCAAATAATAGTTGAACAAGCCTATCCAAAGTATGAAAAGGATTATGGCAGTGAGTTTGTTGAATTTCTGGAAAAAGTTCAGTCAGCTGCCGAATAAAGACATTTTTATAATCAAAACAAATTTTGAAAGGATGTATAACACGATGGAAGAAACAAGAGTGCAATATGCTACAGGAGAAGTTGGTAAAACGGTTGCAGGAAGATTGTTGCCTGGTACAGATTTAATTACTGGTATCGAGGAGATTTGTAAAGAAAATGAAATTATGTATGCATCTATCGCAAATTGCTTTGGGAGCTTTCAAGAAGCAGCCTATATGTATTTAGTGCCACAAGAAGACTCAAAAGTAGGTGCTGGATACGGGGAACTTTTTGTAGCTGAAGGTCCTGTTGAATTTTTAAATGGCACAGGTGTTGTCTGTCAACGAGAGGGAGATTACGATACGCACTTTCATGCAACGATGTGTGATAAGAAAGGAAAGGTTTTCGGCGGGCATATGGTCAAAGGAAAAACACCCGTCTTAACAACAGTAGATCTTATCATTAATGAAGTTAAAAACGTTCACATGTATCGCAATTATGATGAAGAGACAGAGTTAATTCAATTCGACCCGAAAGCTAAGTAAGAGAGTTAAAAAGTCAATTTAAAAAATACATAGCCATCTGAACAGAAGAACATTATCCGACAATGTTGTTCAGATGGCTAAGTAAATCACACTATAAGGAGATTATACGTTATGAGAAATGAAAATACAATTGGTTTTATCGGTTTAGGTGTTATGGGTTTCCCAATGGCTTGCAATTTACTGAAGGCAGGGAAAAAACTAGTAGTGTTTGATATTAATATTGAGCAGGCAGCAAAACTTCCATGTCAAGAGAATGTTATGGTTGCTTCTTCAAAAGAAGATTTAGCAAAACAAGTTGATATCGTGCTTTTAATGTTACCAAACAGTCCGCATGTAAAGGAAACAGTTCTTGGAAAAGGCGGATTAGTAGAATTCTTGGCCCCGGGGTGTTTAATCATTGATATGAGCAGTATTTCTTCCACCGTTACGAAAGAAATTGCCAAGGAACTGGATAAAAAGCAAATCGATTTAATGGATGCCCCTGTAAGTGGGGGACAAACTGGTGCAGTGAATGGTTCATTAACATTTATGGTAGGCGGGGAGAAAGAGAACTTTGATGAAGCACTGGTGCTCCTTCAAATCATGGGTGAAAAAATTATTCACTGCGGTGAAGTTGGCAGTGGTCAGACGGTTAAAATCGTTAACCAGTTAATGTCAGCAGTAAATCTGGTGAGCATGTCGGAAGGATTTACTTTAGGCGTCAAAGGCGGGGTGGATCCGGAAATTATGCATGATGTAATCCTGAATGGATCCGGGAGATGCTGGGCATTGGAGGATAGGATGCCGGTTATTTTAGAGAGAAATTTTGAACCGGGATTTACAGTAGATCTGCATGCAAAAGATATAACGTTAGCTCTGGAAGTTGGAAAAGAGCTTCAGGTTCCCCTATATGCCACTTCACTTGTGCATGAATTGTTCAAAACGCTACAGGCGAAGGGGGAGGGCCGGAAAGATAATGCAGCAATTATCACATTGTATGAAGAATTAGCAAATATTGAAGTCGCTAAAAGAAAAAAGGTGACAACAAAATGACCTCTGCTTTAGTTTTGTTCATCTCTTTCCTTACATTTTTGCTGATAGGTGTACCGGTTGCGTTTGGACTGGCAGGTGCTTCTATACTGTCTTTACTCGTTATCGACCCTGGGACACTGACGCCTATCTTCTCTAAGATGTTTTCAGGGGCTAACTCTTGGCTTCTTTTAGCAATACCTTTTTTCATCTTAACAGGAAATATCATGGAGAAGGGTGGGGTGACAAGACGGTTAGTGGATTTCGCAGATGCAATGGTTGGGTTTTTGCCTGGCGGGCTTTCTGCAACAAACGTTGTTGCAAGTATGTTTTTCGGAGGCGTTTCTGGCTCTGCCGTTGCTGATACTTCTGCAACGGGTACTATTATGATACCAGCTATGGTTAAACAAGGGTATAGCTCCAAATATTCAGCAGCCATAACAGCTGCGTCTTCCCCGATTGGTATTATTTTACCCCCGAGTATACCAATGATTTTATGGGGATTTACTGCAGGGCTTTCCGTAGCGGATTTATTTTTGGCGGGGATCGGGGCAGGGATCTTAATCGGTGTTGCTCTATTAACGACATCTACAGTTATTTCAGTGAAAAGAGGATATAAATCTTCTATCCCATTGTCGATTAAAAATGTATTTGTAAAAGGCAAAGAAGGGATTTTAGCTCTAATCACGCCAGTTATTATTATTGTGGGTATTATAACAGGATTTACAACACCTACTGAGGCAGCGGTAATAGCTATGCTATATTCCATGTTTCTAGGCTTTTTGGTTTACAGGGAGCTGAAGATAAGCCATTTAAAGGAAATTATTCTTAGTTCCGGAAAAATGACTGCAACAGTGATGCTGATTATTATCAGCGCTGCAGCATTTTCCTATTTATTAACAATAAATGATGTACCAAGTAATTTAGCCAGCTTTGTCATTGAGATGAATCTTTCGCCTTTTTTATTAATGCTGATGTTTATTATATTATTCCTGTTTTTAGGAATGTTTTTAGATGCCAATGCGGCGATTATTATGACTGTTCCTGTTATAGCACCTGTTATCGTTACGTCAGGATTAGACCCTATTCATGCTAGTGTGATTCTCATAGCAACATTAGGAGTAGGACTGCTAACCCCTCCCGTTGGATTGTGTACTTACGTTGCAGCGGGAATAGCAAATTTAAAGTTTGATGAATTAATGCGAGATTTAGCTCCGTTTGTTTTCGTGTTGCTTTTATGTGTTGTTTTGATGCTGGTGTTCCCGCAGATCGTGACACTCATTCCAGGCTTGTTAAATTAAGAAAAGGGTGGAGGTGATAATGTTGACGGTAGTCTCAAGGTTGAGTAAAGGGTTAGATAAACTATGTATCCTATTATTGATTCTTATAACAGCGATTATGACGGTCAGTCTTGTAATTATGATCTTTGGAAGAAACTTTTTTAATACCTCATTTGAGTCACTGGAAGAGATATCTAGATTTACATTAGTATGGCTAACATTTTTTGGCTCTGCTATAGCCTATAAAAGGAAAGAACATATGGGGATGGATTTTATTGTAAGTAAATTAAATGGTAAGTTATCGACTTATGTGAGTTTTGTACAAGATGTGATCGCGTTCATTTTGTTCTCATTGTTTATCTATTATGGGACTGAGTTAGTTGTATTTAATGTGGATACCATTAGCCTGCAATCAGGGATTTCAATGGGATATGTTTATACTGTTATCCCGATTTCGGGAGTTATTATGTTGGTACATGCAATTGATCATATTTTAAATGCTTCAAAAAGAATAGATAAAGAAGAGATAAGTGTAACGAAGGATAAAACGTCTTCAATCTAAAGAAATATATTATACTCCAAAAGGAGAGAGCGTGTTTATGAAGAGGGAAGAAAGAATTTTAAGTTTTTACGGAGATGACTTTACAGGATCGACCGATGCCATGGAAGCATTAACGAATAGTGGTTTTAAAACTGTTTTGTTTTTAGAACCTCCTTCTCGAAAAATGCTAGATGAAAGATTTCCAAAAGTGCAATGCATTGGAGTGGCCGGGGTCAGCCGGACAATGCAGCCGGAACAGATGGAAAATGAATTAAAACCAATACTAGCAAAGATAAAGGAGCTTGGAACGCCAGTAAATCATTATAAAATATGTTCCACCTTTGATTCTTCTCCGGATGTAGGAAGCATCGGAAAAGTGCTTAATATGATGCTGGAACTAAATAATGAGCAACAATACGTGCCGATCATTGCAGGAGCACCTACTTTACATCGTTATACGGTGTTTGGCAATCATTTTGCCAAGGTAGGAAGTGAGATCTTCCGCTTAGACAGGCATCCTGTTATGTCCAAGCACCCTATCACTCCAATGGAGGAAGCTGATTTGTTGAAACATTTAGGCAAACAAACAGATAAACCTTTAGCTTTGGTAAATGTTAATTTGCTTAACGAAAAATCCGGGGAGCTTGCTGACGCGGTTCGTAGGATCGTTAGTGAAAAAAAACCAGCTGGAATAATGTTTGATGTGTTGACGGACCAACATTTAACGAGGATCGGAAAGCAAATTTGGGAGGCCTGTAAAAAGAATGACATATTCGTAATAGGGTCTTCCGGGGTAGAGTATGCACTTGCCAGCTATTGGAATGCCAATAAAAAGGACAATGAATTGGATGCTAATCGTGCACGTGTAACAAAAGAACAAGTATTAGCCGTTTCCGGAAGTTGTTCACCAGTTACTTCCGGACAGATTGAGCATGCGTTAAACAACGGGTTTACAGGATTGAAGGTTTCACCAGTAAAATTAATGGATTCTACCACGGCTACAGGTTATTTAAATGATCTTGTGGGACGTGTTACCGAAATGATAGATGAAGGTAAGAATGTAATAGTTTACTCCGCACTCGGTTCTGAAGATTCCTCTATTGATGAAACGAGGAATTACTTGGCATCGATTGGAGAGGAATCCTCTAAGAGTGGCCAATTACTGGGAGAAAAGCTGGGTAAATTAATAAGAGAAGCGGTGGAAAGAACTTCATTGAAGCGTATAGTCATTGCTGGGGGAGATACTTCAAGTTATGCGACACTGGAAATGGGGATTTATGCATTAGAAATGATTGAACGCATGGCACCAGGTGCTCCACTTTGTACAAGTTATTCAGATAATAAAAAATTTGACGGATTAGAAATAGCGTTAAAGGGAGGACAGTTAGGACAAGTTGATTATTTTTCCAAGGTTCATCGGGGAAGCGAGGAAATGATAAACGTAGGTGGAAGGGGATCGTGAAATGGATATAAGGTCAAAGCTAATTCGTACGGGAAGTTATTTACTACAAAATAACTTAGCTTGGGGAAATTCGGGAAACATGAGTGCACGTTGTTCCGAAAATCATATGATAATGACTGGTTCCGGTACAGATATGGGGGATTTAACCAGTGATGATTTTGTACTTGTCAATATCGCCTCACAGGAGTGGGAAGGAACAAAAAAACCATCCAAAGAAATACCAATGCATCGGGCGATATATTTGAACAGGCCCGATGCGAATGTCATTCTACATGCATCGCCCATTTGGTCTACCCTAATCGCCTGTTCCGAACAAACAGTTGAGTCAAAATTATTTATCGAGTCTATGTATTATCTTGAGAGTATAAGCGAAGTTGATTATTTTCACCCAGGTAGTACGGCGCTGGGAGAAGGGGTAGCTAGAGCAGCAAAGGAAGCGAATGTTATCTTTCTAAAAAACCATGGCATTATCGTTTTTGATGATAGTGTTGAGGAAGCTAAAATGAGAATTGAGACATTAGAATTCACATGTAAAATGATCGTTATGTCAAGGGCATCGAATATTCCTTTAAGTGTATTGTCGGATGAAACAGCGCGGGACTTTATTAATAATTCGGGGTATAAGAGTAAAAAGAAACCGGATGTTAAGTGAGGAAAACTTTAAGCTATTCGTTCCTGAGAAGGTGATGGATAGCTTTTTTGAGTAGGTTTCAATTTAATAAAAATAGTTTAGTTGGCTGCCAGATAAGGCAAAGCAAAGTAAACTTTGAGACAGCTGAAATAAAAGCTCGTTACCTTGATAGTGTGATCAAAGAAATCACACTTCTTAGATCGACATAAAAATACTCCTGAATTATTCATAATTAAGTCCATGTTTTAGTCGATTCCGTTATAAAAGTTGTGTCTTGTTCAGGATGCCCTCATCAGTGATGAACTTTTGAATCCAATAATACATCTGATAATCTTTCAATCCTTCTTCTAATTAACAAGACGTTGCGCGACTAAGCTACAGTTTCTATACCTAATAGTAGTACGTTTTCCGAATCCTGACGTAGTTTCCTGCAAAAACATTTGGGAATTCTTGTTGAAGAATCTACAAAAAACAAGGAAATAGAGAAAGTTTGTAAATTTATATAATATTCTATATGATAGACTTAAAAGGATCCGAGGGGGAGCGCTATTATTGGCTAATTTTAATAGAAAATTTAAGTCTTTTACTTCTATTAAGGATTCAGATGCAGAATTAAACTTTTGGCGGGAAACAGGTGTGAAAATTGATTCAAATAGGGAGAAGAGTACTACTCAGTTAAACTTATTCATAAAGGAAAGAATTGGGAAGTATAAGTTAACTGCGATCAAGGAAATTGCTACTTTATCTGAACTAACCTTCGATAATGATAGTAAAGAGCAATTAATTGACCTTATTTGCAAACTACCTGATGATCAAAAGCTATTTATACTTAACCTTCATGATTTTTCAAATAGGAAGAAAAAAACTATCAATGAATACTTCGACCATTATGGTGGGGAAGCAACTACGGATTATACAGATCCATTAAGCAGGATTTATTATCTCTTTAAAGCTCGACCGTCGAACCTTTTTTCAATTAGAGTTCTTAACATTTGGCAAAACCATGCTTCTGGTATAATTTATGGTTTGGATAAAAAGTTAAAACGGTCTTTAGCTGAAAAAGTCGTAAATGAAATTACGTTTGAACAAAAATTAAGAGACAAGTTATATAAAGCATCCAAGCAACAAAATGATTATAAAATCCATTCGTTTTGTGAAATTAATGATAAATTTATTATTCAAATGTACAAGCGAGTAAACGATGTCTCTAAAGAAGATTTTGATCAGGCTATTAGAAATCAGGAAGTTAGCCGTGTGACATTCTCCTTGGACGTAGCGAATAATTTAATTGAGATAAAAACAAAAGTCGGTTTTGAAGAAACAGCAATTAAAGAATATATTGAAGAAACGTTTGATGGTGTTTTAACAAAAGTTGAAGCAGATATATATATAAATATAAATCAAGAAATTGTAATGAATTCTATATTAAAAGGTATAAGTGCATCAGGGGAGAAAGTGGATGACTTTTTGGTGGAAAGAATAAAATTTCGAGAAAGTCCATTGGAAAATTCTCCTTCAATTACTTTTTCACTTGAAAATGTGGATATTTGGCAATCGGTAAACGATGCTTATGTAAAAGGCGCAATAGGTTTAAATAGTATTAAAAGCATTGAAACCATCTCATTTAGGTCCAACGATACGAAGAGGACAGTGTTTTCTTCCATACTTGAAAACGGAAATATTATTTTCCAAATGGATGATAGTAGACTAGATAAGGAAAAGAAAGAAAAGTTGGAAAAGAACTTCTTTGATCGCTTTGGTTTACCGCTTTATAAACAAATTTCTAATACGGGGTCCACTGAAGGGGAAGCAGATCTTGTAGACTATTTGATTAGAAGCAGAAGTAACCTGGATCTTGAACCTAATGAAAAACAAAAATATGAAGAACTAAGTGAAGCAGGACTTATAAAAAATGAAAAGGTCTTCAAATGTGTTTGCGTAAATAAATCTTGTTCATATGAAGAAATTCTAGAAAACCAAGGTGATAAAAAGGAAGAGTGCCCAGAATGTGAAGCAAAAATAAATGTAAACATTGAAAATACAATCGAAATTGTTTCCACAACGATAAGGCAGAGCATCCTGGATAAACTTGAACAGATATGTAGCTTATCTGATTGGAAATATCACGGCAAGACAACTCGTAAAATATCAGGTGTATCATACGAATTTATGAAAATGGAAAATCCGTACGATGGTAAGATACTAAAAATATTAGTGTCTACAGAAACTATTTCTACATCTACTGTGACTAAATTAAAGAAATTTTTAGATCCAACCTTAATAATAGTGGTTGGACAATCAAGTAAAGCGATTGAAAGATATTCTACAGGATGTTTTTATGCTATTGGATTTGGTGACTTCTACCAACGAACTAGTAAAGAACTGACACCATTTTTGGGGCAGGCCTATAATACACTGAAAATGAAAACAAAAGACTTTGTAGCTGAGGCTGCATCAGAATCTTTTTATACAATGAAAAATAACACCGAAAATCCAAGGGAAAATAAATATGATCCGTCTGACTTGGAAGATGATGTGTATACAGTTATTAAAGATCTTTTCTTAAATGTACAGAAGTGGGGACATGAAAATATAGGTCAAGAGTTACCTGAGGGAATATTTACGTTGTATTACGAACAAAAAAAAGGTAGGGATCCTGTTACGAATAAGCTAGCTTTCTCATACGATTGTAAACTAAATATGGATTTAAAAGGTTTTAATTTTAGTGTAAGTGAGAAAGATAAGGCTATCCGTTATATTGAATCGTTGAGTAATACGATGGAAATATCGGAGTTTACCGACAATAATCATCTTACAGGGCATATTTTCATTAGTAATAAATTTAAAGAAACAAACGCTGAAAATACCTACAATGATATAAAGAAGAAAATTCAGCATAATTATGACACGGAAATTATATTTTTAACAGTTGATTCCTTACTGTACTTACATGAACAGTACAGAAATAATTATGCTTTAATTGAAGGAACGAAAGATTTATTTATGACACTAATTAATCAGGTGTTTATGTCACTAAAAGGGGACTTCTTTAATAGATTACATGTAGATAAAATAATTACTACAACCCTAAGGTATGCTGACAAAAAAGTTATTGACTACGGAGAAATTACGAACCAATTAACTGATGAGCTATTTAACATGGCAAATTAGAATTAGTAAATTCGTTCCGGTTTCTCAAAAAAGATTTGGAATAACTTAACGAGTATCGTTACCTATCGCAAACATTAAAATTGTAGCGTTGATTTAAGGTGCCTGTCACTTCCTGGTTATAACCTATCTCTCCATCACTGTATCTTTCTTTAATGAGTTAGATACATATACAGAAGTAAATGGACTTGATACAAAGCAAATTATTGAAGGAATTGGGCATGATCCAAGGATTGGCGATCATTATAATAATCCATCCTTTGGTTATGGCGGCTATTGCCTGCCGAAAGATACGAAGCAGCTAGCTGCTAATTTTGAAGGGATTCCAAACAATATTATTAACGCTATTGTTGACGCCAATGATACAAGGAAGAAACATGTTGCCGACATGATTTTGGAACGAGAGCCTAATGTAGTAGGTATTTACCGATTAACAATGAAAACAGGATCTGATAACTTCAGACAGTCCGCTATTCAGGAGGTTATTAACCTGTTGGAAGCGAACAGAACCGAGGTAGTTATCTATGAACCTGCGCTTGAAACGAACGAGTTTGAAGGTATAAGAGTTGTGAACGACCTAGATGCCTTCAAACAGGAGAGTGACGTCATCGTAGCTAATCGCTTAGATGACGAGATTAAAGCGGTGAGAGACAAGGTTTATACGCGGGATTTATTTAGTAGGGATTAATGTTTTCCTAATGAATAGTCTTATAGTGTTACTTGAACTTGATAAGATCATACAGAGAAAAGGATTCGTATCTTACATAGTTACGAATCCTTTTAAAATAACAGCAATGAAAGGACAATTAAAGATGACTTGGCAAACAAATCACCAAAAGTGGAAGCGTTTCACAGAGTTAGATTTAGAATTACATAAGCAGCTGACAGAGCTGGAAAACGATGAGAACCAACTCGAAGATTCTTTTTATAAAAACCTGGAATTCGGAACTGGTGGAATGCGTGGAGAGCTTGGACCCGGAACGAACAGAATGAATATCTATACTATCCGAAAAACAGCGGAAGGGTTAGCCCGTTATGTGGCACAGCGTGGTGAAGAGGCGAAAAGCCGTGGCGTTGTCATTGCTTACGATTCTCGCTTTAAGTCTCCGGAATTTGCAATGGAAACTGCCAAGACACTTGGTAAACATGGTATTCAGACGTACGTTTTTGAATCGTTGCGTTCGACACCAGAATTATCATTTGCGATAAGGTATTTACATGCCTATAGCGGTGTTGTTATAACGGCAAGTCACAATCCGGCCGAATATAACGGTTTTAAAGTTTATGGCCCTGATGGCGCACAGCTATCTTCACAGGCAGCTGATGAAATAACCGCTAAGGTAAATGAAGTAGAAAATGAATTAACGGTTGTTGTAGGTGAAGAGGAAAAGCTTAAAGCGGAGGGACTTCTTGTTTTTATTGGAGAGACAGTAGATCAGGCCTATTTAAAGCAACTGCAGTCCATCATCGTTAATCCTGATGTAATCAAAGAGGTCACGGATGATTTTAGGATCGTTTATACACCATTACACGGGACAGGGAATATCCCGGTTAGAAAAGGTCTCTTAGATGCTGGCTTCAATCATGTGGAAGTAGTTAAGGAGCAGGAAATGCCGGATGCAACCTTTTCAACAGTAGACTCACCGAATCCGGAAGAACACGCTGCCTTCTCTCTTGCCATTCAATATGGTGAGAAATCTGGCGCAGATATTTTGCTTGCAACAGATCCGGATGCAGACCGGGTTGGTGTCGCGGTGAAAAATGACCAAGGAAAATACGAAGTCTTAACCGGGAATCAGGTCGGCGCATTATTACTGCATTACTTAATCACACAAAAGAAAAAGCAACATGATCTACCTGAGTATGCGACTGTTTTAAAGACAATCGTAACATCAGAAATGGGACGGGATATAGCTGCAGCCCATGGGTTAGAAACGATTGATACGCTAACAGGGTTTAAATATATTAGTGAGTGGATCGAGGAATTTGAAACGACCGGCGAAAGAAGCTTCTTATTCGGATATGAAGAGAGTTACGGTTATTTAATTGGTGACTTTGTACGTGATAAAGACGCTGTGCAAACATGCTTACTGATCGCAGAAGCAGCAGCCTATTATAAATCGAAACAGATGACATTGTATGAAGGCTTAATGGCTTTATATGAGGCGTATGGCTATTACCGAGAAGACCTGGAATCACTAACATTGAAAGGCAAAGACGGTGTGGCACAAATTGCCGCCATCCTAAGCGATTTTCGCAATAACTCACCGAAAGAAATAGCTGGGAAACGGGTCTTGTTTATAGAAGATTATCAAAGCAGCAATAGATTGCTCGTTGAATCTGGTGAACAAGAGGAAATTACTTTGCCCCAATCTAATGTTATTAAGTATAACCTGGAGAATGGAGCTTGGATCTGTTTAAGACCATCAGGGACAGAGCCGAAGATTAAATTTTATTTTGGTGTGAAGGAAGAGACGTTTGAGGGAAGTGTGGATGTGTTGGAGGAAGTTAGGCGTGGGGTTATGGGGAGGGGTGGGGAAGGGAAGGGGAGTAGTGGAGAGATGGAATGGTGGGCCTCTTGGGGTAATTCTGGGAGGTTCGCTGTTAAGCTACGCTTAACTGGACAGAAAAACAAGATTGAGTAGTCTAAAACAAAATTAGGTTATCGACAAAAGTAAGTGATTTCTATCAACAAGTTTATACAGAATGGTGGGGTTGTTGGTATGGCTAGTTTGTAAAAGCTGCCTGGTACTTTTTTATAAATCTAGTATAATTATATAGGGAGAGATAAAGGAAATATTGTGAGAATTCTATCAGTAGGCGTATGCCCATAGAGAAATATACTAGAGATGGAATAAAAGTCAGGTAAGT
>DATGTS010000036.1:0-2841 GCA_035301745.1 Candidatus Avamphibacillus sp. | reverse complement strand
CTTATTCATCAATCCGATGAGCGTTCCTAGTGCGAGAAATGGCATGGAAGCAAGCAGGATCCAGCCCGCGCTTAACAGCCACTCCGATACCGAAAGGGATACATCATTAATTAACATCCCAGCAGCGTAAATAACAATAATCGAAAAGAAGTGTGCGAGTGATTGTCCTATCATTTTTGCTGAAAAATACGTTAATCCAGATAACGGGGTGACATGGATATAATTTGTCCATCCTTGCGAGCGCTCCTGGACAAGACGAATGCCCATCGTCATAATGGAACTTCCCATTACACTAAATGTTGCCATGGACATGAGAAAATGCGCATTCCATTTATTTTGATTTTCCATCCCGGTATTAAATACTTTTGTATACATGATATAAAAAATAATCGGCATAAGGAGTGACCAGAAAATATAATAAGGATTTCTTAGCATACGAATGGTTTCTGCTTTACATTGGTTTTTAAAGATTATCATATTAAGCACCCTCTCTTTCATTGTTTATTAGTTCCTCAAATGCTTCTTCGAGTCTACCGTTTTCAATCTGAATATCCCTGATTTCTGTCTCCATCCGGTGGATCCATTTTAGTACCGCGTCTGTGTTATTTGTCATAATATGAATCCTATTACCTTCTACGAAATAGTCCGTCACAAAGGGTTCATTCAACAGTGATTTTGCTGGAAAGTTGCTATCCGTTGTAAATGAAACCGATTGTTTGGTTAGTTTATTTTTAATGTTTTCAGGTGTTCCGTCTACAACAATCTTTCCTTTGTTAAATAAAATAATCCGACTGGCAATGTCATCGACTTCTTGTAAATAATGTGTCGAAAAGAGAATAGTTTTTCCTCTGGCAGCAAGTTCATGGATTTTATTCCAAAACTGTTTCCGTGATTTAACATCCATTCCGACGGTCGGTTCGTCGATAAAGAGTAAGTCTGGATTTCCCGCCATAGCTAGTGCAAAGGCAACCCTTTGTTTTTGGCACCTGACAATTTTTCCGTGCGCTTCTTAACTTCTTCATCTGAGAGACCGGTTATGTCTATCAATTCATTTAATGACAATGGATCCGGGTAGTAGCTACGGAATAATTGAAGAATTTCGCGAACTTTTAATCCATCCATTAAGCTGACATCCTGGAGCATAACACCGATTTTTTCTTTAACTGTCTTATTCTCAGCACTATCATTGAATACTTTAGCATTACCCCTTGATGGATGTATAAGCCCTAGCATCATTAACATCGTCGTTGTTTTTCCCGCACCATTCGGTCCAAGTAGGGCGACAACTTCCCCTTTTTGAATGGTAAACGATACATCGTCCACCGCTTGATTATTCTTAAAGCGTTTCCCTAAATTTTCTACTTCAATGACATGATTCATTTAAAATACCTCCCGTGTTTTGATCTTGATTTCATTGTATAGAAGTTTAATCGATCGCGTCAGTCCAATATGTAATGAATTGAAGATGACAAATGTCATATGTTTATAGAAGATGATAGGAGGGGGTAGGTTTAAACACTGTAATACATTAAAATAGGTGGATAAATGAAAAAACCATGGCAAAGTAGCCATGGTTTCGTGACTGTTACACTAAATTAGAATCAAACATCAAACAAGACCTAACTTTCTTAATCCATTATAAATTCCTGACTCATGTACTGTTGTGGTTCGATATCTTGCATATTCAAATAAATCAGTATGTGCATTACCCATCGCAAAGCCATGTCCTACTACTTGGAGCATTTCCTTATCATTCATACCATCACCAAATGCGATAGCTTCATTACTAGAAATGTTTAACTTGTTTAATAACACCTTAATCGCTTCACCTTTATTTACGTTTTTTCGAATGACATCATAGCTATGTTCTGCGCCTTTAAGATGAACAGGTGAGAGATGAATATTTGAATCGATATTAAAATGCTTCGGATTCACTGAATCCATATCTAGTAATGTAATGCTAAGGATATCATTAATATACTTTTCATCAAAGCGTTCATTTTGTTTAAGTTGAAATAAGTCAATAAAATCATTGACTATTGAATGATCTAGTGTAGTATATAAATTGTTCTTATTTGTATATAAAACCATCTCATTACCCTGTTCTTTCGTTATTTGAAGATATCTTTTAACTATGTCAGGTTTCATCGTTTCGTTCACCAAAATTTCCCCACGGTAGGTTGCGTATGCACCATTATAACCGATGAGAGAGTCGATACCAAGATCCTCAGCGAGGTTGGCAATTTCATGGGCTGGGCGACCTGTTGCAAGAAAAACTGCGATTCCTTGATTTTTTGCGCTCATAATCGCTTCTTTCGTTAAGTCTGTATAAGTATGATCTGGTTTTAAAATGGTTCCATCTATATCTAAAAATAATGCTTTATAGGTCATGGTTATCTCCTTTTTAATTATATAATTCAGTAACAACATAGCATAAGGCTGTTGATTTTGTCACTCAATATTGAATATATAAGAGGAAATAGTATTTTTTACTTTAAAAAGGTAAAAACTATTGATATCGTGATAACGTTTAATTGACTTTTGAATTAATCCTTTGTAAACTATATAAAGTGACAATAATTATCAGACATATGAGGTGATATCTGTGGTACAATCTGTTCTTACGATTGGGGCGGTAATGACCATTATTTTGATTGCTTTAGAATACATATTGTTAAAAGCATCAGGTAAAAACCCATATCTAGCATATCTTCCTGGCTTTATCGTATTCCCAGCTGGAATTTTATTAATTGTTATTGCTACGATTGCTGGAAAAATTGAGATTATGGGAGCTGGCCTTGGCGGATGGGGAATTGCATGCATGTTTTCTGCAGCCATCAG
>DATGTS010000035.1:0-9560 GCA_035301745.1 Candidatus Avamphibacillus sp. | reverse complement strand
ACGGTCACCAATAAGCGTAGATGTCATCGTTCTTTTACTAACCTTATTCTGGCTAAAACTTCCGTCATTCTCATCTAAAACAGTCGTATAATATTTAGGAAAGAAACTTAATCCGATTTCGCTTTCTTTATGTATTACAATACCAGTTGTTTTTTCGAATGAAAATGGATAGTAGCTATTGAAAAATGAATATCCAAATAGCCCTATTAACAATATGCCGGAAAGCGAGACTAGAATTAAAAATGAATGAATTAATACCTTCTTCAAAATAAACAACACCTTAAGACGCTTAGAAAAGCGCCCGATTATAAAATCATATTTAATGATTGCACTATAATTAGGATCCTTAACAGGTCATGCGTAAAGACATGGCAACGCTATCACGACAAACGCTATGGCCAACCAGAATGGGGGGGTAATAGGGTTACTGCTTGATATATTCATACACCGTTCAACCTATTCGCTAAATGGCCCTTATATGCAAGATAGGCGCTGCTCTTTATTAAGGAATCTCTCTTTAATTAAATTTACCCCTTAGTAAACACTGAAACAAGTTATCCAAAGAAAAAGTCGAAAACGTTGCTTCCGGTTGAACTATTCTTGTTATAAAACTCCGAGTACCCACAGTTTTTACAGAAGACAACAGTGAATTGATTGTTTTGAACATCAAACATTTTAGATAAACCAGTTCCGGTCATTGCTACATCCTTCTTATCTGCATCTGTACTTCCGCATTTAATGCATCCCTTACTATTTTCCATTATAATTCAGTCCCTTCTTTTTTTACTTAGTATAATAGATCGAATTCAAGTCAGCAAATACCTATTCGGTTAGCGCACCAGATAGAAGTCCTTCCACCATCCCCGATGTTCAAAATATACATTCCAACACACTTTCGAATCAATAGATTTTCTCCATTATATCGACAGAAGATAATGAAAATTTTGGAAGACTAATGTCGCTTGGAGGATGAAAAGGTGACAGACCGAATTGGGAATTTGTTCGTGGTATCAATCATTTTATTGGGGGCTGTCAAGTGGATAAAGGTGAAACCAACACGAATCCATCAGAAACAGATCTAGATGATTCCACTCCATATTCTGGTTGGTCTAGTCATGTCTGATGAAAGCAATAAAAAGTGCTACAATATAGGAAAAAGACGATAAAAAATATATATACATATTTTCAGGAGGATTAACGATGATTAGAAATCACAGGGATGTGAATCGCTTAGAAACTGGATTAAATCGTATTCAGGAAAGTATTAATCGATTCACAGGGGATTATTTTAATCAAGAAATTAAAGATTTATGGGAAAAGATGAAAAGAAGCGAGGCTAAAGAGAAATTAAAGACGATGCCAATAGATGTTATTTCCACTTTGGTAAAAGACACGCTCATTAATCAATTAGTCAATAACGGCTTCCGAACCATTTATGATATAGAAAATCAGGAGCCTGCCAAGCTAGTGCTTATTGATGGGATCGGTGAGACAAATGCTTATCCGATTTATAATGCTGTCTCAAAAATAAAAGAATCTGTATATCAGCAAGCAATTCCCAGAATCAATCAGGATAACTTATCAAAAGAAAATATAGAGTTGCTAGCGTCCATTTATAAGAAGTGGGAGCTTTTAAATGTCATTGAAACGTTGAAAGTAGACTTTGAAAGGTTAAATAAAGTGGTTAGCACTGATATTGAAACAATAAAAAAGCAGAAGGGGCTTATTGGATCTCTATTTCAATCTAAATTTGAAAAAGAAAAAATTAAATCAGCATTTAATAATCTGAACCAAAATAAGCATAAAAAGATCCTGGATGACATTAAAGAAAAGCTAGATTATACCCTTCATTTTACAGTGAACAGAGATGAGCTAATACAACACTTTGTTCAAGAAAATGCTTCTTATTACTCGGAAATCGAAAAAGTTACAGGCTTTAAACAAGCTGAAATACCCGGTAATTTACCCGTAGAAATCGCAGAAAAAGTAAATAATTTTCCTTTAGATACGACAGATCTAGATGTTACATTAAGACATTATCAAGCATTTGGAGCGAAGTATGCATTATATCATAAACGAACTTTACTTGGAGATGAAATAGAATTAGGGAGAACCATCCAAGCACTAGCAATGATCAATCATTTATCTCAAAACAATCAAAAATATGCCATGATTGTTTGTCCTTTAAGTGAAGTAGATAACTGGAAAAAGGAAATTAATCAGCATTCTAAATTAAAAACATTTTTCTTCCACGGAAATAACCGGGACGTTGCATTTGCAAAATGGCAATCAAATACTGGAGTACTCATCACAACTTATGAACAGACATTACGAATGAACTTTGAGGCGGGACATAAGTTAGATATACTGATTGTGGATGAAGCACACTATGTCAAAAATCCAGAGGCAAAACGTTCACAAAGTATATACAAACTAGCAGGCATTGCGGAATATGTATTATTTATAAGCGGAACATCACTTGAACATAGATTAGAAGAAATGAAGCAGTTAACGTCCATTTTACAACCGGAAATTGCTGAGCAATTATCGCAGGAATTACATTCATTGCAACCAAATGAAATAGAGCAGATTGTGGCGCCTGTTTATTTAAAAAGAAACCGAAAAGATGTGCTGGGCGATTTGCCTGAACTGGGCCTATAATTTTCTATATACGGATCCAAATAAGTAATGATGCCAATCAAAGATTGGACTACAACTCTCGGCATTATTACTTTGTTGTTTAGTATTTTTGAAATCTTCCTATTTTTGCTAGGAATATTGGTTTATATTAAAAACAAAGGTTGTATCGTTCTGTACAAAAATGAATGAAGAAATACTTTTTCACAATGAATCATGCCTCCTTTCTTATCATTCTTTTTAAACTAATTTATTATTTCGTCCAAAGGTGCGCCTTTAAAATTATCCTGTCACTAGCTTCAGATGGGTTATCTATACTCTGCATTTTCATCTATAGAAAACGCCTGGGTATTGCACACTTATCAAAAATAAGGCCACTCCTTTATCGCTCCACAAAGCTGGTAATAGGGAATGGCCCTAAATCAAGGTTCCTTATTTTGAAATAAACTGATTGACTTGTTCAATTATGGATGGCAACTCACCCATTGATTTGATTGTAAAATCTGCGCCATGGTCTAAAAAGGTTCGTTCTGTTTTAGCGCTCATTTCCTCTTGTTCTACTTCAGACAACTCATGGTATTCTTCCAAGCTCAGTCCCATTTCGGAACTTCCAATTATAACGCCTACAGACCAGACTCCAGCATTAGTAGCCTCTTCTATATCTGGAATTGTATCTCCAACTTTTACAACTTTTCGTGCTGCTGTTAATTTTAATGCTTCCATGTTTCGATATATCATATAAGGATATGGTCTTCCTAATCCATTCGTTCCATCAGGTGTGATATAAAAATCTGGGCTATAGCCTTTTTTCGCTGCTTCTGGAACAACAACATCCATCATCTTTTGCGTGTAACCTGAAGTGGAGCCGATTTTTAGCCCCTGTCTTTTCAAATTTTCAACAGTCTCAAGAACTTCTGGTTTCGGATCTGTATACTTTGCTAATGTTTTCATCAGAGAAGATTCAAAGCCAGCAAATAAATCCTTTACATCTTGTTCATTAAAACCCCTTCCATACTTTTCTTCCCATAAAGCAGTAATTCTAGGCATTGATAGCATCGCACGAATATGTTCAATTTTAAGCAGCCCCATAGGTGCTCTTGCCTCTTCTATTGTCACATCGATACCCGCATTTTTAAAAATACCTATAAATGCATTTACCGGTGCAAAACATCCAAAATCAACTGTTGTCCCTGCCCAGTCAAATATTACTCCCTCAACCTGTCTCATTTTATAGCTACCCCCATATATGCTTCTATTTCATTACATAATGTTTGAATATCGTATTCGTAAATTTCACCAATATTCCCGATTCTAAATGTGTCGACCTCTGTCAACTTTCCTGGATACAGAACAAATCCTCTTTCTTTCATGTAAAAGTAAAAGTCTTCAAATTGAAAAGTGTCATTTGGGAAAAGAAAAGACGTAATGATCGGCGATTGTTTCTCATCCGTTATATAAGTCTCGAATCCAATCTTCCTTAATCTCTCCCGTAACAGTTGATTATTACGCTGATAACGATGAGATCTGGTCTGAATGCCTCCTTCTTCTATTAATTCATCAATTGCTCTGGAAAATGCAGCAACAACATGAGTTGGAGATGTATAACGCCACTTTCCCCCTTTGTCCATTTCCTTCCATTGATCATACAAATCCAATGATAAGCTCCGTGCATTTCCTTTACATGCTCTAAGCTTATCCAGCTTAGCAATGACAAAGCCAAATCCCGGAACACCTTGGATACATTTATTCGCACTGCTAATTAAATAATCAATCCCAAGGGCACAGGTATCAAATTCTACACCGCCAAAACTGCTCATCGCATCGATAACCAAGGTTTTCTGATACACCTTAGATAGATTGGAAACCATCTTAATTGGATTTAATATGCCTGTTGTTGTTTCACAATGAACCATAACAATATGTGTAATCTGCTGATCCTCATCTAAAATATATCTTAGTTCAGCTTCATCTGGATATTCATTATATGCCACACTATATTGCTTATAATGCAGACCTATAGATTTCGCTATTTTAACAATTCGCTCCCCATAAGCACCATTCGTTATGATTAATGCTTTATCGTTCTTATTCAATGCAGTCGTCATCACCGATTCAACAGTGAATGTACCGCTTCCTTGCATTAATACAGTTGTATATTCATTAGCAGTCACTCCCGCAAGTTCAAGAAGTTGCTTTCTTATTTTTTGTGTAATGTCCTTATAGTCTTGATCCCATGTACAGCGATCAAAGAGCATTTCCTCTTTCACTCCAATTGTTGTTGTTAACGGTCCTGGGGTTAAAAGTTTATACTGCTTCACAATCATTCTCTCCCTTAAATTTATTTTGCGGAACTAAAGAATTCCTGATGTTGCTTTAGTAAATCAACGTTTAGTGGTTTCCCAAAATTCTTCGGATGCGCCGGCTTGTGTTTCTCATCCAACGTTTCCCCTTCATAAAGATCAACTGGATAGTAAGGTAATAATGCTCCCCTCGCATCCTTTATAATGACCTCTGCCATTTCCATCGCTAGTTTGCTTTTTTCATCATCCTTTTTCACAACAGCTACAGATTCCGTGAGCGAGAAATTACCTTCTAACGGATCAACAAAGTCGATAGGAGAACCAGATTCTTTAGCTGCTATCGCCTGATGGCGAAGTCCGAATCCTGCAGCCACTTCCCCGGCCTGTACCTTACTAATTGGACCGGAACCAGAGCTTTCAAGATGTGGACCAACATTTTCAATTAAATTTTGCAGAACCTGTTTTCCTTCCTCTTCTCCGTATTCACTAATAATCGCTTGCACCATAAGCCATCCTGTGGAGGAGTTAGCAATGTCCGGAATCGATACAAGTCCTTCATATTCAGGCTTTGCTAAATCCCCGATTTTTTCTGGGGCTTCTAACCCTTTTTCCTTAAGTATTTCTGTATTGACAAAAATAGAACCTGTATTTGCTAAAACCGGTGTGTAATATGATGGATATTCTTCCAAGGCATTTGTTTCAAACGTTAAGTCTTCAAACATAGAATGCTGTTCCTGGGAGCTTTCCAAGAAATAAGAGCTCATTGTAACCAAATCAGCTTCAATTTGTCCTCCCTCTGCTACGAGCCTTCCTCCTAACTCAGAGGTTCCTAACGATTTCAAAATATATTCCCCCTCATAGCCCGCAGAATCTAATGCATCTTCTATTGCAGATGTCGCCTCATCGTCTCCATTTGTATAAATCACCACTTCATCGCCACCTTGGGCACTGCACCCTGCCAAAATAACTAAGCCCATTCCTAATATGACTTTTTTGATAATTCCGATTGGTTTAAACATCTTGTTTCCCTCCCCCTTTTTATTGATTGCTAAATTTTTCTGGAAGTACTCGCAGACTGTCTTCATCAATAAGTTAGTTAAGAAAATAAGCACAGATAAAACAAATATTTCATTGAATTTTGCAAAGTGCTGCAGCTCATTAATTTTGCTGGCTACCATTGTCGTTTGAGCGGTTACTAAAAAGATAATTCCACTGATAGTTACCATCGCATTAATAAAGAAATAGCTAAATATCTCTATGACAGTAGATAGTGAATTGGGCAGAATAACCCGGTAAATCGTTTTTAGCCAATTATCGCCCAATAACTCCCCCGACGTTTCCCAAACCGGATTCATTTTAGTTAATGCGTTCTTTGCCATTAAATATGGAGTCGTAAAGTAATGTACAATATTACATAGAATAATAATGATGAAGGTTCCTTTTAAACTGCTGCCATTAAAGAGCAACAAATAAGATAATCCGAGTACCATGCCTGGTACAGTATTTGTAATCATCGAAAATACATCCACCACTTGCTTCCCTTTTATCGGTGTACGAGCATTGATAATCGCTGATCCATATGCAACAATCGTTCCAAAGACTGCAGTTATCACTGCAACGATCAGTGAGTTTTTATAAACAGTTATTAAATCACCAGACTGGAATACGTCCATCACATGATTTAATGTAAAGGTTAAATCATATGGGTATCCCTGAACAAATGGAGCAATAAACATCACGGCAAATACAGAAAACATACCAAGCAAGATAATAATGGATATCGCCCCAAAGGAAACATCCCGGAATTTATTTGGAACTAATTCTGTATCATTGAATTTATCGTAATGAAAATTAAATTTCTCCAAATAATTTAAAAGGAAAACGCCAATCACAGCTGGAAACAACATTAGAACTGCAACGACAGCACCTATATTAAAGTCTGGAATAGAGCCAAGCATCAATTGATAAAGTTCCATTGCAACAACTTGATATGTTCCTCCAACAGATGCCGGTATCCCAAAGTCTGTAAAGCTCAAAATAAAGGATAAAATAAAAGCCCCGCCTAAAGATCCTAACAAAGGACGAATAATCGTATTGAGAAAGCTTCTTAACGTTCCATCCCCCATCAGCTTGGAAACAATGATGAACTTCTTGTTAATATATGTAAATGAGTTATTGATCAGCAGGAACGCTGCAGGTAATGTATAAATAACATATCCGATTAATAATCCATTAAACCCATAGATTTCAAATAAATTTTGGCCAAATAGTTTCGTGATTAATCCCTGATTACCAAATGTATACATGATCGCAAATCCATAGGTAATTGTAGGAATCAGCATAGGAACGATAATTCCCATTTTTATCGCGCTTTTTAAGGGCTTAAAAATCCTAGTACAATTAACCGCATAAGCTAAAGTAAATGCTAGAATTGTCGTGAAAACGGCTGTAACACTTGAAACTTTTATACTGTTTCCTATCGCTCCCATTAATGTCTCATCGGACAAGGAAGATATATAATTCGATATTCCCACCCCTTGGTCAGTTACGAATGAACGAACAAGTAACATAATCAAGGGCAATAGGAGAAAGGCGGCAAATAGTATTAGGATGACGGTATAAATCATCCGCACTTCCGGCTTAGCATTATGCATATGCTTCACCGAACAGGCTGTATATGTTTTGCCGTTTAATATGCAGTTGTTTTAAAATAAATTCTTTCACGAAATCATTACTTGGCCGATTAATAATTTCAAATGGTGTTCCAAACTGCGATATATTTCCCTCATTTATAATAAGAATTTTGTCAGATATGGTTAAAGCTTCCTCAGGATCATGCGTGACAATTATGGTCGTTAGTTTAAATTCTTTAGCGATTAACTTAATCCGTTCCTTAATGGACTCCTTAATTACTCCATCCAGCGCGCTTAATGGCTCATCCAGTAATAATAACTTAGGCTTTGTAATGAGTGTTCTAGCGAGAGCGACCCTTTGTTTTTGTCCACCTGACAGTTCGCCTATTTTCTTTTTTAAATGTGGCTTTAGCTCTAAGAAATCAATATATTCATTAACTTCTTTCCTTGATATTGGCTCCTTTCTATTTCTTAAGCCGTATACAATATTTTCATAAGCATTTAAATGTGGAAAAAGCGCGTAATCCTGAAATACAATATTAAACCCGCGCTCTTTCATTGATATATTACTTAAATCCGTATTATTAAAAATAACTTTCCCTTGGTTTTCCTTGGTCAGCCCCAAGATAATATTTAGCAACGTTGACTTGCCACTTCCACTAGGCCCGAGTAATGATACAATTTCACCAGTATTAATTTTGAGATCAATGTTTTCTAAAACTACCTTTTGGTCGAATTGTTTACCGATGTTTACTAATTCCAACAAATTGACCACCTCCTTAGTTGCCCTTAGTATAACAAAGGAATATCACCTTTTATGTAAACAGTGTGTAAATTCTGTATTTGTTAAGAAGAATTTACAAAGCAAAGTGTTCTTCAATAATTGTATTAGTGTGGGATAAAGAATCCGATTGGGGGTAAGAAAAGAAAACTGTTTTAGATAACATCATAGAGAGGTGTTAGGTTCTTACGGAGAATCAAAACAAAATGGGTAATTTTATAAATTACTAATAACACAGAACAAAAAATTGTCTTGTATGAATACCGTTCAATAACGTCTTCATACCAGACAATTAGCTACTTAATATAAACTTCTTTTAGATTGAGGACACACATCTGTATATTTTGCCAATATGTTCTTTTAAAAAAGACCTGTGGTGCCTGTCCCCATCGAATTTCAAGCTTAGATTTTTCAAAAGAAAACCTCTTTTACTTATGATACGGTTCCCCTCTATTAATCCGAAAAGCCCGATAAATCTGCTCCAGCAATACAACCCGCATTAACTGATGCGGAAACGTCATCTTAGAAAATGACAATGCCAGATTACTCCGCTTCTCTACCCCTTCACTCAATCCAAGTGATCCTCCAATCACAAATGCTACTTTGCTTTTACCGTATGTAGCCAGTTCGCCCATTTTGGCTGCTAGATGCTCAGAGCTTAACATCTTCCCGTTTATTTCCAGGGTAATAACGAAGGTTTCCTGACTTATATTCTTTAATATTCGTTCTCCTTCTTTTCGTTTCACTTCCAGCATTTCTGCTTCACTCATCGTTTCCGGTGCCTTTTCATCAGCAACTTCAATTACATTTACTTTTGCATAAGTGCTCAGGCGTTTTAAATATTCCTGTATCCCTTGTTTAAGGTACTTTTCCTTTAACTTGCCGACTGTGACAATGGTTATTTTCATTCGTTCTCATCCTTTGCTTCCTCTGATTAACATTTATCATTTTACCAAATAAATACGTTTCTACCTAATGCCTCATTGCCGTGTTTAATCCGCAAACATCCCGGGAAATAGTATTATAAGCTTATTGCCCTGGCGAAAGATAGTTAATCATTCATCGAAATATCACTACTTTTAAAGGAGTGTTCACATTGCAACAAGTTTTATTTATCCAAACAGGTACTGGAATTGATGTACACGGACAGAATATTACCAAAGCGGCAAGACGGGCAGTAGAAGATGCGATTTATAAAAATTCCATGCC
>DATGTS010000034.1:0-2805 GCA_035301745.1 Candidatus Avamphibacillus sp. | reverse complement strand
GCAACTTTTAGATGATGAACATTTGCGGAAAACAGCAGCATGCATTTCAGAAGAAGCTATAGAAGTCGCAATCCGTGCAGGGATTTCAATGGATTCTGAGCAAACATTATCAGTAATTTTCGCAAATGCTGAACATGCCCGCGCGCATCAAACATCAATGTTGCAGGACCGTCTAAAAGGAAAAAGAATGGAAGTTGAAGCAATGTGTGGATATATCGTAAGAAAGGGAGCTGCGCTAGATGTACCTACTCCAACAATAAACACTGTTTATAGTTTATTAAAGTTTATCGATCAAAAAGTAAAAAAATCATAAGGAAAAGACCAAAAAAATTTTGGTCTTTTTTTAATACATAAATGAATTATCGATTCAAAATTGAATTACAGACAGATCATATTGTACCGTGTGATGATTCAATTTAGAATTAATGTTGTTTCTCTACGGTGTGTATTGATACTCCATCAGAAGTATTTAAAAAACTTTAAGTCTATGGAGAATGGCTTTCATAAATCTATATCAATTTTTAGCTGGAAGTTGGCATGGTAGTTGCATTATATAATGTCGACTAATCAAATGAGGGGGACTACAAATGCCGGCAACACTTACAGATGAATTACAGCAAATGAAAATAATGATAAAAAATTTCGTTGATAAAGAAGTGGAACCATATGCACAACAAATAGAAGATGAAGATTCGATTCCACTGCATTTAATAGAAAAAATGAAAGAACTGGGTTTATTTGGAATGAGTATACCTGAAGAATACGGTGGTATAGGTCTAAATGCAGTTGGCAAGGCCACCATATTGGAGCAACTTGGAAGAACGCACAATGGGTTCGTTTCGCTTATCAGTGCACATACCGGGATTGGCAGTACAGGGCTAGTAAAACTTGCTTCTGATTACTTGAAACAAAAATACCTTCCGGACATGGCGGCTGGAAATAAAATAGCTGCATTTGCCTTATCAGAGCCGGGTGCGGGTTCAGATGCAACAAATCTCTCTACTCAAGCAGAAAAAAGAGGGAATCAATGGATAGTCAATGGGACAAAGCATTTTATCACGAATGCACCAGTGGCTGATGTGTTTACAGTATTTGCGTTAACTGATAAGGATAAGGGTGCAAAGGGTGGTATTACAGCATTTTTAATTGAAAGAGATTTCCCGGGTCTTCATATTGGAAAGCCGGATAAAAAAATGGGATTACGTGGCTCTTATACTGCGCAAGTTATACTTGAAGACTGTATTGTTCCGGAAGAGAATGTCATTGGTGAGGTTGGAATGGGATATATGAACGCATTAAAAATTCTTGGCGAAGGACGAATAGGTTTAGCTGCTAGAGCGGTGGGATCTTGCGAAAAGCTAATTGAATTATCGGCAAATTACGCGAAAGAACGGGTACAATTTGGTAAACCTATTGCGAGTAACCAGGGAATACAATGGATGTTAGCCGATATGGCAACTGAAACAGAGGCGGCTCGTACATTAACCATGATGGCTGCACAAATGGTGGATGATGGGAAAAAGGTGATTAAAGAAGCATCCATGGCAAAATTATTTGCATCAGATGTTTTTAATAAAGTAGCTGATAAGGCTTTACAGATTCATGGCGGGATCGGCTATATCGGTGAGTATGCAGTGGAACGTTTCTATAGAGATGCAAGGATTACAAAGATTTATGAAGGAACAAACGAAATCCAACGTTTAATTATTGCTAGAAAAGTACTGGAAGAGAATTAAGTATGCAAATTATAAAAGACGGTAGAAATTAAAGGCACACAATTGAAAGTATCCTACTTTTAAGAAATGAAGTTAAAAAGTTATCAAAGCATGGATGGTTTCTCAACTCAGAAGCCAGTAATTTACCGAGCCAAATTCAGGGTTGACGAGGTAGCACATTATAGATACCCAGAAAGCTGGAGGTGAAGATGAAATGGTGGAAGAAACGATAAATACTAAAAAAATTGACACGACAATTAAAGAAAAACCCGCATATGTGGAAAACCTTTGGAAAGAAAGAAAAGAAAAATGGAACCGTTCTAGGGTTTTCGTATTGATAATTTCCTTACTAGCTATCGGTCTCTCTATTTTTCATGTGTATACGGCAGGGTATGGGACCTTACAGTCTTGGCAACAAAGAAGCATCCACGTCTTATGGGCTATTCTATTAATTTTCTTATTATTTCCTTTTAAAAAAGGGAAGAAGTTCGGTTTGGCCGATATTCTAATAGTGACCTTAACTTTAATCACAGCTGTTTATATGATAAATGGAGCGGAAGCTATTCAAGGTCGACAGGGAAATATAAGTGCAAGTGACACTGTTTTCGGAACAATCTTTCTTGCTCTTGTACTCGAGGCGACCCGGAGAACAAATGGAATATTAATGTCTGCTATCGGGGTTTTCTTTTTGGCGTATATTCTCCTTGGTCAATATTTTCCTGGTGCATTAGCTCATCCCGGCATAAGATATGAAAAAATGGTTGACCATATGTTTAGTGGAACACTTGGAATATTTAGTGAACCAATATACGTCAGTTCAACAGTGTTAATTCTATTTGTTATTTTTGGATCATTTTTAATGAAATCAGGCGGCGGCCAATTTTTCACTAATTTTGCTTTTGGTGTATTTGGAAGCAAAACAGGAGGTCCTGCTTTATCCTCTGTAGGATCAAGTGCACTTGTTGGAACAATAACCGGAAATGGAGCTGCTAATGCTGCTATCACAGGTTCGTTTACTATTCCATTAATGAAAAAACTGGGATATAGTAAAAGGTTTTCCGGAGCCGTTGAGGCAGTCGCGTCACAAGGT
>DATGTS010000033.1:0-11361 GCA_035301745.1 Candidatus Avamphibacillus sp. | reverse complement strand
AGATGAGTTTAGAGCATATCAAAAAGATTCATCAGATCCACCATTAGGCGTACAATTAACCGTTATTGGTTCCGAATTTGACTTCTTTTGGAAGTTTCGTGATGTTTTATTGTTAAATGATCAATACCGAATGGAATATGATGAGTTAAAAAGAAAGTACGAAGGCAAAGAGATGGATGAGTATAGAAAAGCTAAAAGTGAATTTTTTAATAAAATGATGCAAACGCCAGAATTCAAACGGTTAAATTAAAAGTGATTAAGGGGGTTATTTTTATATCTAGTAGAATTTGGTTAGGTTTATTTTTTCTTATGTTCGGAACAGGATTTCTGCTGCATCAAGTTCAAGTTATTGATTTTCCCGAAGCATTATCAACCTGGTGGCCAGTTATTTTCATTATTATCGGAATCATTCAGATGTTTAATCGTAATTCCTCTGTTATATCAGGGTTTTTGTTTGTATTAGTTGGGGCAGCGTTTTTATTCAATCATTTATTCAACTTTAATTTGATTGCTTATTTTTGGCCGCTTTTATTCATTTTTATTGGAATTTTCATTATCTTTGCTCGTGTAACACGCGAAAAGACGTCTCATACCAGTGAGGATTTGAATACATTTACATTCCTGTCCGGTGCAGAGATTAAGAGTCAATCAAAAAACTTTCGAGGTGGAAGTGTCACTACAATATTAGGCGGTGCAGAAATTGATCTGCGAGAAGTTGATATTCAGGAAGGTACAACCATTGATTTGACCACAGTTCTTGGCGGGATAAGTTTAACAGTGCCGGAATATGTCCATTTGGAATTTTCAGGATTACCGATTTTAGGTGGGTGGGAAGATAATACCCGTATCCGACGAGAAAACGATAAACATGTTGTGCTAAAGCTAAACTGTATAACTATTTTGGGAGGGGTGGAAGTTAACAATTAGGAATAACCAGGGAACAATTGGGAATAATTGAATGAAAATGATTCGAATTCAAGAATATGAATAAAATATTGTATTATATGGTTTAACTAGAAAATTACAGATAACAATTAAATTGACAGCATAATTAAATAGTAATATACTTATAATAAGAAAAGGTACCAAGTAGCGCTAACTACTTAGTACCTACAACAACAAACCGCATAAAGAGCGGTTGACCAATTTGATGTTTTTCTGAAGAAGTAACCGCATTCCATTGGTCGTGGGGCGGTTACTTTTTGTTATTCAGAAAAACGACAACAGACACAATAAGAGTCAATGTAGCAATCAGCGAAATACTGAATTGCGCCACCAAACTTAATGCCTCGAATGTCGTCATCCTACCACCCCCTTTCCATAAAAAGGGATGGCCAACCGCCCACTATACTTTTGTCGTTGCTGTGTATATATTATCGTAAAATCAGAATGAATGACAGCGTTTTAAAACAGATGTTCGCCAAATTACTTGCCTGCCTTAAGTGCTGTTTTCATGTTTGAAATTCTTCTTGGAAACCCACACTAATAAAGACCGCTTAGCTGAAAAGTAAATTTTTCAAATCGGAATTCACAGTTTCAATATCAAAATTCCTAAACCTCTGCTGGTCACTCCAAGCAATCATATGTCCATGATTAGGATGGCTTTCATCTCCAATAATCTTTAAAAATTCTTTATATCCTCTTTCACCACCTACATCTTCTGGAGGTGTGTCTCCTTCTCCTTCAACGCATACTGGATAATTTTTATCGTAGTCATCTATGAATGTTTCCACTTCGATATCATGTCGCCAATCATCACCGAAATCATAGATGTATTTTATCGTCTGATGTTCGGGAAGGTATTCAGAAAGCTTGATTTCCGCATCTAATTTCATGGGTATATCATCATCCCCATAACTAAATGCTTCTTCATCTGAAACAACATTTAATATCGGTTTCTTTCCTTCACGATTGTATGCAGGATGATTAATATTCCATTCATCATCTTTCATGCCCTTAATCTTGTTATCATATATATAAAACTCATGCAAATGATAATTTTTCCAGCTAAAAGTATATTGCAATGCTTGATGAAGCTGTCTAAAAGTCATGTGAAGGGGAATGACTAATTTTCTCCAAACTTGAAAATCCTCAAGATTTAACGTGACTTTTATTTGAACAGCTTTAGTTTGGATAACTGATTTACCAGCAAACTCCTCGAGATCCCTATATAATTCGCTATTGGGATAAATGTAATCTCCTGTTCCATCACCGACTAAAAAGCGACTGACCCTGAAACTTAATGGAGCTTGAATCTTTACTTTATGATCCATATCTTCAGCAAACAATTGCACAGGATCAATCGATTTATTCATCCTTGCGACCGATGTTCGATCCTTTGTTTTAGAGTAGGTAATCGTTGGGGACTCATTGATAAACTGACTGATGATGTCTTCTCTGATCCCTTCTTCACGAAATGTTGTTATGATGGCTTCGAAAATAAGCTGATCTAACTTTTGAAAATCTTTTGCAAGCAAGCCGTATAACACAACTACATAGCGGTTGCTATCATTGACAAGCACGACCGTTTTCCTACGATTAATTGTCAGGATATTGGCATGCCAGGAAAAAAGCGGTTGAGTCTTTCGAGGCACTTCTGATGGTTTGATTTTTAGTTGATCAAGCAGTTTTCTTGTACATTGTATTAGCATAGTCAGTCTCCTTAAAATTAAGTTTCCATGGTTGGTGCAATTCAGCTTATGAATATCACCGATCTTTAAAGATAAAAGTTGATAAAACAACAAAAGAAGCTATTAAGGCTAATATAATTAATATGCTCATTATTATGATTTTCATAAAAAATCTACTTCTTTTCTTACTGGCTTTATTATACAATAAGATTAATAACTTTTCGATTGAAAATACGGAATAATTATTCAACTGGTATTCCTAAACTTAACTCACCTATATGTAGCACCTCTGATATTACTTCTAGATATAACTTCAATTGTATTTACCTTAATGATTCACCACTCTTATATTCGTAAGATGGGAATTTTTTATGTAGTCTACTTCAAACTTAGGAATTCTACTTTTCTTAATTTCAAAGAAGTATAATTAATATATTTGAATAAGGCTTTTTTTAAGTGAATATGAAAAGTCTGATGAAGTAAAGACTTATCTACAATTAAGTTAATGAATATCCTTTATTTATAATATTTTAACATGATATTTATTATATCAGTAAAAATAAAAAGTTACTTAAGGAAGGCGTTTGAATGTCTAGTAGAATTTGGTTAGGGCTATTTTTTCTTGTGTTCGGACTTTTGCAATAGAAAATGATTCGTTCCGGAGCAGCAAACTGGCATCATAATCATTTAATTGCTTCCGCTCCATATCTATCCAAAAGACTGGAAAATAGGGGAGAAGATTAGATTGAGTTTAAAAGTTGGGGAAATTATTAGATTTGAACGGACTTTTACAAAAGAAGATGTTGAGCTTTTCACCAAGGTAACAAGTGATGAGGGGGAGCACCACACGACACCTGATGAACAGGGACGACTTGTTATTCAAGGTTTGCTAACAGCTACGTTACCAACAAAAATCGGTGGAGATAATAATGTCCTGGCACGTACAATGAATTTTGAGTTTTTACGACCAGTTTATACAGGAGATACCATCCTTTGTGAAGTAACAATCGAGAAGTACGAAAAGCAAAAAAAGAATAGAATGTCTATTTTAGCAACTTTCATCTGTACGAATCAGGATGAGAAGGAAGTACTGAGAGGGAATTTTTCGGGTGTTATATTATGAAGTTTTTTTACGAAAGAGATAGAAGCGAAAAGCAACAGAATATGCAAGGAGAAATTAATATGAAAAATATCTATGCTTTTGAAAGCAATGAAGATTATAAAAAATTTGATGGAATAATTGAAAAGTTTAGTATGAAACTAGCCAACTATCAAGCAATCATGGTAGAAGAGTTTGAACTTATCGATCCTCCAAAAGGAATCGTGTGGACAACTGAGGAATTAGCAACCACCATTTTTTCTGATGTACCTATTCCAGCTTATACGAATAAAGATATTATTTATATTTCTCCAGACTTAGGGACTTGGAGAAAGTTATTCATTCAACAATTAGATGGACGTAAAAATCCTAAAGTGGAAAAGTTTTATAACGACATGTCTGAAAATCATTTGTTCACCATTGTTGCACACGAACTAACCCATCACTCAGACTTGTTTTTAGATGAATTTGACGATGAAAGAATAGATAGTATTTGGTTTGAAGAAGGGATGTGCGACTATTTATCAAGAAAAATGACATTAAAAGAGTCCGATTTTAAAGAGATAACAGAGGTAGAGGAAGAGTTAGTGGAGATGTTTAAAGAAGATTATGGACAACATTCTTTAGACGAGTTTGGAAGTCATTCTTATCAAGGTAGTTTAACCAGTATAATGTTTGATTATTGGCGCAGTTACCTTTCCGTAAAATACTTAATCGAAGAGCGAATGGCGATATAAAACAGGTTTTTAATGAATATCACCAATGGGATAAAGAAGGTAGGACAATTCCATTAACCAAGTATTTTGAATTGAACACGATATTGAATTAAAGGATGCTCTCTTGGAACATTATTGGTATGCTTTGCGTATTAAAAATAGGAAAAGGCTTATATGCATAAAAAGGAGAGGAGAATAAATAATGACCACAACTTTAAATACGATGAATATACGGGGCAAAGACCTGTACGTGGAAATTCACGGAGAAGAAGACTCTTATCCGTGCTGTACCTACATATTTACTAAGGAGGGAATTTATTGTTCGAATCGAATAGAATAAGATTAAGAAAAATGGTTGAAGAAGATATTGAAATCTATCATGCCTGGAGAAATGATATGGGCGTTATGAATACAACAAACCCATCATTGGATGTTTATTCATTCCAGGAGACTAAAGAATTTGTTGAGAACGTTATCCTAGCATCCAGCTCTTCAAAAAGTTATATCATTGAAGAAAAGAGTCAGCAGAGGTCTATAGGGATTACATCATTAATCAATCTGGATTATAAAAATAGGAATGCCGAATGTATTATTGATATTGGCGAAAAAGAATTTTGGGGTAAAGGCTATGGAAAAGAGGCTTTAAAATTATTGTTAGACTATGCATTTCTAGAAATGAATTTTCACCGTGTATCACTAAGGGTGTTTTCATTTAACGAAAAAGCCATTGGTTTATATGAAAAGCTTGGCTTTAAACATGAAGGAGTGAGTCGCCAGTCTCTATTTAGAGATGGCAAGTGGCATGATATATATCATATGGGAGTTCTTTATAATGAATATGTTAAACAGTAATAAAAAGATGTTCAGCAAAAAATGATGTAACTAATGTGATGTGTAGTAAGAAAAGGTTATATTGAACGGCTAAAAATATTAAGGAGTGGTGAGATGGATAAAAAATATAACGACCTCATCGGTGATATACTAGAAAATTCAGGGGAGAAGGACAATTACACAGGTGTAGGTAAGGGCAAGCCTTTGTCAAAAAGTTACAATAAAAGGGATATACTACAAAACTTCCAAGAAAAAGCGAAAGAAGCTGGCTTTTTACCTCCATGGTTAAAATTGCAAAAGGAAATAGTCGAATTAGTCCATTCAGTTGAAACTGAAAACGATATAAAAACCATTAATAAAAAGATCAAAAAATATAATACCATGTGCCCAGCGCCTATACAAAAGTCTCCAATCAGCTTGAATAACTTGGAAAAAGCTAAAAAGGTTTGGTGAATGTTATCCGTTTGAATATAAGATAGGAGCTTGTGTATGAAAAGCTTAGGGGATTGGAAACATTCTATTATTTTATTATCTTCAATCGGAATTGCTAGTATCGGAGACTTTATCTACTTAGTGGCGATTAATATTATCGTCTATCAACTGACAGGATCAGCAGCTGCTGTGGCTGGACTTTGGATCATAGGACCATTAACAAATATTGTCACAAAGTTTTGGACGGGCAGTTTTATTGATTATCGAAGCAAGAGAAGGGTCATGATTCTCACGTACATCATTAGAGCAGTGTTCATCTGTCTCATTCCATTTGCACCGAACATGGTAGTCATTTACGGGATCCTTGTTGTTTTAAGTGTCGCTAAGGCCTTTTTTAATCCATCATCCATGACCTATGTCGCAATGCTCATACCAAAAGAGAAAAGAAAGCGTTTTAATTCAATGCGTTCATTTACAACTTCGGGTGCAGTTATTATTGGTCCAGCCATTGGCGGATCACTTATATTATTAACATTCGTTCAAACAACATTACTACTTAATGCACTATTTTTTTAAAATTCAGCCATGTTATTGATGATACTCCCAGAAAAAGAAAACATTGATAAAGATACGATTCCTACATTGACTTTATCACAGGTGGTTCGTGACTTTACGGTTGTTCAGAAGTTCATGGTAAGCAATAAATATGTATCATTTATTTATCTCGGTTTTATTATAATTATGATTTTTTCCTTCGCCATGGATGCACAAGAAGTCGTTTTCACACAACAAGTGATTGGGCTTTCCGAAATGGATTATAGTTTGTTGATAAGTATCACTGGTATCGGGTCTGTTGTAGGTGCCATTCTACTGTCGCTATTTTCAAATCACTTCTCACTTAGGTATATGATTGTCATTGGTTTAGTGATGTGGTCGATAGGTTATGTCATCTATGCCTTTTCATGGTCATTTGCATCAATTATTGTTGGTTTTGTCACCTTAGGATTCTTTAATGTATTTTTGAATGCAGGAATGATGACTTTTTATCAAAACAATATCCCTGTTGACATCATGGGGAGAGTGACGAGCATTTATCAGCTAATCCAAAGTGCTGTTCAAGTTATATTTATTCTGGTCATTGGGTTTATAGCTGATATTGTATCTTTGCGAATTACTATTGTTACTTTAGCGCTAGTCATGTTGTTTTCATCTTTTATTTTTTCGTTTTCAGTATTTAAGCCAAATAAAAAGACATTTTATCGGGAAGATGAAGAATCAAATGTAGATGTAAAATGAAACATTCCTTCATTCAGGCGTATATTTAATAACTGTATTGTTAAAAGAGGGGGATGATAATGTTCAATTTTACTGTAGATATACTTCAAATAAGGGATAGTTCTTTTAATATTGGTTTTAAGATGGGAAAGTATGTAAAAGATAAACCATTTCTAAAAACGTTTGAATCGATTACAAAGCCAGAAATAGATGATAAAAATATGAAAGCAATCTATTCAACATTCGCTCCTCATTTACTGGAAGAAATAGATGGGTTAGCTGAAGGCTTGGGGATCTCTCACAGGAAAGCAGCGGCTTTGTTTAGTGGCTATGATATGCCAAAGGCCGAAGCACTGGGATGCTCCGCAATGATGACAAAAAAATATTATGTCAGAAATTACGATTTTTCACCTGATTTGTATGATGGGCTTTTTAGTTTAATTCAACCTGATACATCCTTTGCCACGGCAGGTTATAATCTTCAAATATTAGGAAGACATGATGGTGTCAATCAAGAGGGATTAGTAGCTGGCTTACACTTTGTTAGTAATCATGGCTATAAAAAAGGTTTATCCGCGTGGACTGCAGTGCGAATAGTACTGGACAGTTGCGCTACTACTAGTGAAGCCGTAAATTTGCTAAAAGAAATACCACATGCTGCTTGCTATAACTTTTCCCTCGGAGATAAAAATGGAGATATGGCTGTAGTGGAAGCTAGTCCAGATAAAGTCATTGTAAGGCGTGGAGTATCAGCATTATCTTGTGTTAATCACTTTCAGAGTGAGCAACTCAAGAATAAAAATAGATCGTCTATTGAACACTCAGTTAAACGTCATCATTACCTAGAAAAATTAAAAGATGAAGAACATTCATACGTTGAAATATTTGAAAATTTTAAGAGTATATACTCGCCACTTTTCTTCACGGATTATGATGATCTTTTCGGCACACTCCATACATTTTCATATTCTTATCACGAGGCAAGAATTTTAACAGCTATCGCTCGGGGTGAGCAGGTTTTAGATATCAATTTTCAAGACTGGGTTGATGGGGAAAATATGGATATGGACATTCTAGAAGGGATAATAGAAGAAATTCATAAGTAAGCAGGAGATTTATTTCAAACTCAATTTTTTAATAAAATTTAATTATAACAAAAGGGAGATAAAATAAGCATGCTAGGTTATTATAATAAACTTTCATCAGAAGTCTATATAAATATATTGGTCTTTCGTTTGGGGATGTGGAATTTTATAGTGAAAGATTAGCGGCTTGTAAGGGAAAAATTCTTGAACCGGGCGTCGGGACAGGTCGAATCCTCATCCCTCTTTTAGAAAAAGGACTGGATGTTGATGGGTTTGATGTGTCAGTAGAAATGTTAGATATATGTCGTAACAACTGTGAACAAAGAGGGTTACAACCAAAACTATTTGAAGGAAATATGGAGTCCTTTACGCTAGATACAAAATATGAAGCTATCGTCGTGCCAACTGGAACGTTTCTACTTTTACATAAGAGAGAAGATTCGATTAAAGCCTTGAAGAATTTCTACCACCATCTTTCTTATGGTGGAAGACTTATCATAGATATTTTTCTACAAACTGATTTATCAATTGACAACATATCAACAAGAACGTGGCAGCCTAAGAAGAATGAGATGATAACATTGGAAAGTAAAGTAGTCGATGTGGACCACATTAATCAACACACGATCTCTCACAACCGCTATGAAAAATGGCGTAACGGCGAACTCATAAAGACGGAATTAGAACAATTTCCACTTCGTTGGTATGGAATTGAGGAATTTAAGATGCTTCTTGAGCAGGTTGGGTTTGAAGATATTGTGATCTCTGCGGATTATCAATATGGACAATATCCGACTAATGCAGAGCAGACAATTACGTTTGAAGCTGTTGTTAATAAATAATTAAGTGCTTGGAGGAAGCTCTATGGAGTTATATAAGTTTGGCAAAGAGGAGGGTGTCCAGGTCTCAAAATTTAATTCGGATTTTGTTATGTCACGCATTATCCAAACTGATAAACCCACGAACATAGGCTGTATGCACCTAGATGAAAACGGAATTGTTGGCTATCACCAGGCAATAGTATCTCAACTCTTGTTAATTTTAAATGGTGAAGGTTATGTGCGGGGTAAAGAGGAAGAATACTATAAAGTGCAACCTGGTGATGCGGTGTTTTGGGGAAAAGATGAATGGCATGAAACCAAATCAGATAAAGGCCTAACTGCTATTGTAATTGAAGGCGTGGAGTTAAACCCTTCGGAATTTATGACATTAAAGGATAGAGGTTAGCTATTTCCTTTTTATCATGAAATAAAAATTGTAACACCATTATCTTGCAAGAAAAGTCAGCATGGAGAATAGAGCATCTGATACAGTTAAAGGGGAGCGACTGTATTAGGACTGGTTGTAAGTGTAGGGTTAATGAACACCAATTACTCTCTTGATTGAAATCGTTTTTTTAATAAAAAACGCCTTTATCACTCTCTAACAATAATTTTGATTTAGTCATATCGTCACCTTCTTCTTAGATATACGAAAGTTGTACCATATTAAGGAGGAAAATAAATGAAGCACGCATTAGTAGTTGGTGGAACAGGAATGTTGGCTAGAGCATCACTTTGGTTATTAGATCAAGGGTATCATGTGTCTATTATTGCAAGGAATCCCGGACGCATGGATCAGCTCATTGAACAGACAAATTTCAAAAATCAAGTGACACCACTAGTTGTGGATTATAAAGATAATAACGCCTTACAAAAGAAAGTGCATGAGACGATAGCGAAAAATGGTGCGATTGATCTTGTAGTGGCATGGATTCACTCCACTGCTCCAGCTGCCCTTGAAATAATAGTAAAAGAGATTTCAGTTACTAAAGATGATTGGGAACTATTCCATGTTTTAGGCAGTAGTTCAAACTTAAATGAAATCAAAAGAGAAGTAGGCGTCCCTGAAGGTTATTCTTACTACCAAATTCGATTGGGATTTGTTATAGAGGGTAATCGGTCAAGGTGGCTAACCCATGGGGAAATTTCTAATGGAGTAATTGAAGCGATTCAGAAGAAAAATAAAATATTCACGGTTGGTCAAATCGACAATTGGGAAAAGCGTCCATAAACAATAAAATGGACATTCCTTATGCTAATGGTTCGTAACTTAAATTATCTTTATAAGGTAGTAGGAAGAAAAGAGAAAGAAGGCGTTGTGATGGTTATAAAGGGAGAATTAGTGTATTTAAGAAGGAAGAATACTATAGATAAGGTTCATTCACTACTCTTGTAATGTATCAACATGACTGCCCCTACTTATTCATTTAAAGGGTAGGTTAGTAGAAAATGGGGGATGACTTTGAAAAAGAAGAAACAACAGAGAAAAAGTAAGTTGGAGATATAGGATATTTATTTAAACACGGCTTCATGTCTGGAAAGTTAGATTAGGGGGGGAAAATCCACGACAAATGAAAAAACGCATAGTAAATTAGAGAACCGTTTTAGAAAAGTCATTCAGAAGGATGATAACATACATAATGCCTATTTGTTAGTTCATTCGGAAAAACAGGGGATTCATCTTAATATGGCAGAAGGATGGGCAGGTAATTTGCCTGCACAACCTGAGCAACCTTTCTTTATTGCTAGTATTGATAAGTTGTTTACTTCTGTGTTAATTGGTAGTTTGGAAGAACAAGGAAAATTATCATACGAAGATTCTATTGCTTCCTATTTAGATTCTGACTTATTGCATGACTTACACATTTATAAAGGAAAAGACTACACTAATAAGATTAAAATAAAACATTTACTAAATCACACGTCTGGGTTATTTGGTGATGCCTTAGATCAACCAAAACGGGGTATATCAATGATGGAATTGCTCCTTGACGAACCATCTCAGCCCTGGACTTCACATTATATTATTCATTGGTCTAAAGAGCACTTGAAAGTTCATTTCCCACCTGGAGAAGGTTTTCATTACTAGGATATCGGTTATTATCTTTTGATTTTAATCATTGAGACTATCATTTCAAAACCTTATTACGAGACCCTCAATAACTATATTTTTCGACCTCTCAAGATGAAACACACCTATATGCTCGGGTACACTGAGCCGTCCGTAAAAAACCAATACCCTGTTGCTGAGTGTTATATACATAATAAAAATGTAGCTCATAGTATTACACTTGGGATGGATTATGCTGGCGGAAGAATTGTAGCTACATCTGAGGACTTATTAAAATTTATGAAATCCTTGACGAGATATGAAATTCTTCGTAAAGAGACGATGGAGAAAATGAAAGATTGGGCTAAATTTTCCATAGGTATTGATTATGGCTATGGGATAATGAATTTTAAACACGTTCC
>DATGTS010000032.1:0-20960 GCA_035301745.1 Candidatus Avamphibacillus sp. | reverse complement strand
CTGATTCAAATGGTCCAGTGCTAACAGATGGGCGCTGATCAGATCGTCAACGTGCACGTAATCACGGATACAAGTGCCGTCTGGTGTGTCATAATCTTCACCGAAAATAGAAATGTGGGAACGCTGCCCAAGCGCAACTTGTAAAATGATCGGGATGAGATGTGTTTCCGGACGATGATCTTCTCCAATCTCAGCAGATTCTCTTGCACCCGCCACATTAAAATATCTTAATGAAACGTATTTGATGCCATATGCTTGCTCACACCATTTCATCATTTTTTCCATGATCAGCTTTGTTTCCCCGTACGTGCTTGTAGGGTTCGTATTCATATCCTCGGTGATCGGTACAGATTCCGGTTCTCCGTACGTTGCAGCTGTGGAAGAGAATACGATTTTCTTCACTTGATATTCATTCATCACTTGCAGTAAAACCTGTGTACCATAAACATTATTATCAAAATAAGTAAGTGGTATTTCCATTGATTCACCAACAAGGGAATTTGCAGCAAAATGAATGACCGCATCGATGGATTCCTTTTTAAAAACGTCACGTAAAAAGTCGATATCCCGAATGTCACCTTCGTAAAAAGTTGCGTCAGGATGAATTGCTTCCCTATGACCTGTTTGCAGATTATCGATCACCACGACTTCTTTCTGCTGATCGATAAGTTGATAGACCGCATGTGACCCAATATAGCCCGCTCCGCCTAAAACCAATACACGCATTTAAATCTCTCCCTCTGTTATTTTTTTCGCACCGTCGCCAATTAGTGCAGTATAGAAAGTTGCATCATAGCCGATTTTTTCGCGGTATGTGCGGTTTACGTTTTGCTTGAAATGATCAACTTTCTCTTTTTCAACAAGTGCAATTGCACATCCGCCGAATCCAGCTCCGGTCATACGTGCACCGATTACACCGTCCTGCTTGCGTGCCGTCTCAACGAGGGTGTCAAGTTCTGCACCTGTCACTTCATAATCATGCTGTAAGGAATCATGGGATGCGTTCATTAATTCTCCAAATGCTTTTAAATCGCCGGACCGTAATTTTTCCAGTGCTTCGATTGTCCGGGCATTTTCATAAACCGCATGCTTGGCACGTCTGCGATTTGTTTCATTTTTGATGACATATTTATGGGCTTCAAATTGCTCTTTTGATAGTTCGCCAAGACTTTGAACAGGAAATGCCGTTTGCAGATTAGCCAGTGCCTGCTCGCATTGTTCGCGGCGTTCATTGTATTTGGAGCCAGCTAATGTCCGCTGTTTATTCGTATTGATAATCATAATAACATAATCATCCAGCTTGACCGGGGCATATTCATGCTCCAACGTTTGACAGTTTAGTAGAATCGCATGATCTTGCTTGCCCATGCCAATCGCAAACTGATCCATAATGCCGCTGTTGACACCAATGTATTCATTTTCTACTTTTTGTCCTAATTTCACCATGTTGATGCGGTCGATTTCCAGATTAAATAGGTTTTCAAGCAGCACTCCTGTCACCATTTCAATCGATGCCGAAGAGGAGAGACCAGCCCCGTTAGGTATATTACCGTAAAATAAAATGTCTGCACCTGATGATATGTCATGCCCGGACGCTTGGATATACTGAATCATTCCTTTTGGATAGTTGGCCCAATCGTGTTCCTGATTAAAAGACAAGTCAGAAAGGCTACAAGGGATGACACCGGTATGTGCAAAGTTCATGGAATAAAAGTTAAACTGTTGATCCGTCCGTTTCCTGGCAACAGCATATGTTCCAAAAGAGATGGAAGCAGGGAAGACGTGACCGCCGTTATAGTCTGTATGTTCGCCAATCAGGTTAATCCGACCCGGGGCGAAAAAAACCTGTGGTGTTACCGTTGTGTTGAAAATTTTCCGGAATTCTTCCGTTAGATTTGGATTTGGCATTGAAACCTCCTGTATAAATAAGTGTTGTGGAACGCTTACATTCCTCTGGATAAACATAGTTAATTAATTTAATTAAGATTAGTGTACTATGAATTGGCTAAATATACAACATAATGATTGCACATAAAGGGATATATGTTTTCGCTTATCTATTCACCATTCACTGGTCATTGAATCAAGAGGGTTGAGGAGACGTTGTTAGTCGGGCAAACAAAATGATACCGGAAAAGGTAAATTTAAAAGCAAAGCGACTCTTTTAATATAAGAAATTGTTTTGCTTTTTGAGTCCATAGAAGTGCCTTACTAAATCCCTTAGCATTGGTCACTATTCATGGTGACGTATGTTTATAGTGGTTGACAAAATAAAATTAACGGAATAAACTATAGTTAGTTAAGTTAATTAAATAAGAAGACGTTAAAGTGATGTAACCAATATCCTTTTAAAAGTGAGGTATTTAAAATATAATATAATATAACCTTTTGAAGGCGTTTAATTTATAATTGTTAACTTACCCCCTTTATTTGAAAATAAAACTAGTCATCACGCTGGTAAAATGAATAGAAAGGTAGTTATTGATATAACTAGAGAAACTTATAGCGGATAACTAACATTAAATTTTATGATAATTTTATAGCTATAGGAAAATAACTACTTAATTAGATAATAGCTACAAACTTTACTTATTACTACTTAGGGTTTATGCAGGTAAGAATTTAAGTTATATATTTTAAATGAATTCTAATTAAGTGCTTTACGTGCATTCTAAATATAAAAAAATTAAAATGTAAGCGGTTCTAAATGAAAAATCTATCATCCTGGAGTTAAGTTCCATTTTAAAATTAGATATCTTAACTTTAAAGCAAGGTGCTACTCACCAATTGCTGGAAAATATAGAGTTTGAAAATATACCAAGACCATGTTTTCCTCTGGACAAGTAATTCTTTTATGTAAAATTGAAAAACTTACTTAAATTACGAAACAAAAAATAAAATGTTAATTAAATCTAAAGGAGACTAATATAATGAGTTACGTTGCGTATAGAACAAATCAAAAACTTCAGATTGATGGCCGCTTAGATGAAAAGGCCTGGGAACTAGCCCCAAAGTCTCCACGCTTTGTGGATATTGTTAATGGAGAGCCAGCCTTATATGATACAAGAACAGCAGTTTTATGGGATGATGATTATTTATATGTAGGATTTTGGGTTGAAGAACCATATGTACAAGCTAAAATAACTGAACGTGATGAGCCAATATTTTCCGAAAACAATGTAGAGGTTTTTATAGATGGTGGGGATACGTATTATGAATTTGAAATTAATGCATTAAATACAATTTATGAAGTGTTTTTCATATGGAAAAATGCATATGAGCAAGGGGGTAAATACGACGTACCTGAGTTTAACGTGCATAAATCGGGAGCCTATACCTTTGGGGGAAATCATGACAGAATTGACGAACACTTCTGGAAAGGAACGCATCCACGTGGAACTAGATGGGCATTTACAGACTGGGATTTCTCAGGACTAAAGACAGCAGTCCATATTGATGGAGAAATTAATAATAAGAGCAAAGTCGACAAAGGTTGGACGGTTGAATTGGCATTTCCGTGGTCTGGAATGAAATGGTTAGCAAATGGCCGTTCATTACCACCAAAAGATGGTGATCAATGGGACTTCCAATTTGCTAGATATGAGAAATTGATAGGATTGGATAAAAATGTTGGTTGGGCATGGGATCCAACTTATTCAGATGATAACCATAAACCCGAAAAGTTTACACCAATTCAATTCTCCGATAAAAATGTAGAAGACTTTGAATAAAATTCTATTATAAGTCTAATTTTAAGGAAAACTAACGAATAATTAATAATTATAAGTGAGCGTTTATTTAAATTTAAATAGCGCCCACTATTTTGTTTTTTGATATTGATGTCCCGCTTCCACTGGTTTAGAAGATTTATCGAATTGGTATTCTACAAATGGGTGGTCTAACTCGGAGCAACCATTAAGGCTGTTAGTCTTATGGAGTGAAAGTTTTCTATCATCAATTGACCAATTCGGATGACTAGTATATCCAATGCGTGGTGAGGAAAACAATAATCCCTATCCCTAATTTCCCTTTTTACATTGTTAATGAAATTAAGATTGGCCTGTTTTAGTATCTTATTTCAACCAAAGAGATTGTTCACCTCAAGTCTATTCATATTGCTAAATAATCTTAGATGACGTTCTTTATGTGCAAAATTGATTCTTTCTACTACCAAAATTCACTGGAAAAGGTAGATGTAAATACCAGTAGCATTTGTTACTCATATTTTTTCTGGTAGTTCTATTTATCTTACTGTAACTTTATTATTCGATAGAAATTTTAAAATAGACATGGAAGAAGCACCTACAGCACAAGAATATAATCCCAAATTTGAAAAGTCTATCTTTGTTCCTGTTCTATGATATGGATGTAATCTTTCATCAAGTACTCTGTTTATTGGATTTATGAGCCATTTTTTTAAAACTTTAAAACGATTACCTATAATAACCAACTCCGGATTAAATGTATTTATAATATTAATTAGGCCAAATCCTATATATTCTCCTATATCATTAAGTAATTGTAAGACTTCGTTATTATTATTCTGTGCTTCTTCTATGATGTGGTCTATATTGAGGTCTTTGAAGTTTTTAAATACAGAAAGTTTTGTTGCTTTACTTAAGAGACTACTCTCGGAAGCATACAATTCCCAGCAACCATGGTTTCCGCAAGGACATTTTTCGCCGTTAATTTTGATAGTAATGTGTCCCATCTCTCCGGATATTCCTGTTGCACCCGTAAATAGCTTGCCATCAATAATGATTCCAGTACCAATTCCGATACCAAAACTTACATAAATTAAATTATGAACATCCTTCTTAGATCCATATAATTGTTCTCCGTACGCTCCTGCATTTGCTTCGTTTTCAATGATAACTGGTAAAAAGAATATTTGTTCGAGTTTATTTTTTAATTCAATTTGCCTCCATTTCAGATTCGGAGCAAATAGAATCTTCCCCTCATTATCTACGATGCCAGGAACTCCAATTCCTATCCCGATCATTCTATATGGACTTTTTGGCGTTTTCTGAATAAGAGTATCAATTAATGAAATTAACTTTTTTTCAATTTCTGATATACATGTGGTATTTAAAGGATGATTTATTTCGAATATAATGTTACCACTTAAATCTGTAAGGATGGCTAAAATATAGTTAACACCCAAGTCTATTCCAATAGAATAGCCAGCTTGATTGTTAAAATAAAGCATGACTGGTTTTCTTCCGCCACTTGATTGGCCAGCTCCCATTTCTGACACTAGTGAATCATTAATTAATTCGCTAACCATTGTTGAAACTGTAGCTTTATTTAAGCCAGTTTCCTTTGATATTTGCGCCCTAGAAATAGGTGCTTTTTCTTCAATTGCTTTTAAAACTATTGTTTTATTGATTTTTTTAATCAGATTTTGGTCACCAGTTCGAGATCTTTTCATTCTTTTTCTCCTTATAAAAAGTTTAACAGTTAAACACACCAGGCTAATTTTAACATATATGTGAATTAAGTTGAAACATAATTCTTTTTTCCTTTAATGTTGCATTATAACTATTGACAACGCTTTCAAATTCGTGTAATCTTTGTTTAAGACTTAAACAAAGATAAGAATATGTTATAAGATGAAAGGGGTTAAAAAATTTTAAAGTTATTTACGGTTTAACAAGGGAAGTGAACTTCTGACCTTAAGTATTCAATGACTAAAAAATTTTATGTGAAAAAGACTAGCAATAAAGTAAAAGGAGGTAATGAGGTGAAAGAAGCGTTAAGTGTAGATCAAAACACAGTTACTAGTAGAGCGAAGTTAAGTATTAGTGAAAAATTGAGTTATGGCGCGGGGGACATAGCTTCAAACTTTGTTTGGGGAATGGTCACAAGCTATTTGCTTTTTTTCTATACAGATATTTTTGGGATAACTGCTGCAGCTGCTGGAACTTTATTCTTAGTAACAAGGATTTGGGATGCAGTCAATGACCCTATTATGGGAATAATTATTGACAAGACAAAGAGTAAGCATGGAAAAGCAAGACCCTATTTACTGTGGTTTCCTATTCCCTTAGCTATTATAGGAACGTTAACTTTTATTACACCCGACTTTTCTTATACAGGAAAATTAATCTATGCATATGTAACATATACGTTGTTAGGTATGATCTATACAGCTATTAATTTACCGTATGGTGCACTGATGACGAGAATGACTAGAAATTCCGGCGAAAAAGGTGAATTAAATAGTTATCGAGGCATAGGGAGAACGATAGGAGCTATTGCAATTTCTGCGCTCGTTCTGCCGTTAGCAAGTTTTTTTGGTAACGGGAATCAACAGGTTGGTTTTCCGATAACAATGGGATTGTTCTCTGTTATATCAATTTTCTTATTTTGGATTACATTCAAGTATTGTAAAGAGCGAATTGATGAACCACCAAGTCAAAATACAAAAGTTACTAAATCTATAGTAAATTTGTTTAAAAATAAATATTGGATAATTATAGCTTTAAGCACTATATTTTGGTTCTTGAGACAAGGAGTAATGAACACTGCGTTAATCTACTACGTTACTTACTACCTTGAGCAACCTGGAAAAACTCCACTTTATCTAACGTTATTAAATTTAGCTAGCTTTGTAGGGGCACTGGCGGCATTATTTGTCTTAAAAAGATGGGGAAGTAAAAATACAAGTATTATTTCATATGCTTTAGCCACTGTATTACTTATCTTTATCTTTATGATGGGCGAGAGTGCAGGGCCCCTATTTATTGCCCTCTTTTTCTTAGCTAATATATTAATTGGTTTTGGGGATCCAGCAAATTTAACTATGTTAGCAGAAACAATTGACTACCATGAATGGAAATTTGGTGAAAGAGTAGAAGGATTACTTTTTTCGGGCTATAGTTTCGCTCTTAAATTAGGTGTTGCTCTAGGATCTGCGTTTGTAGGATTCGCTTTAGCTTGGGCAGGGTATGATCCAGCTGCGATTACAAGTGAAGCAACTAACATGATTCGAATTGTAACATTTGGAATTCCAATATTCTTAACTGCTGCTCAAGTTATTATACTAATGTTCTATAAGCTAGAAAAGTTTCATCCTAAGATCATTAGAGAGTTAGTTGAAGAATGAAATAATTAGTTAAGCAGTTATTAATTATAAAAATTAAAAGGCTCATATCAAGAAAAGGATTAAATACTTCTGAAATTTGTTTAAGTCTTATGTATGCGCTAACTGTTATAGTTTTCTGAAGTAAGTGAAAGGAGGGATGAAAAGGTTTTGAAATTTATCATGACATGGAGTAAATAAAATGTTTTATTTTTAAGTTGTAAAATAAAGTTCTTATCACATTGTAAAAATTTAAAAAGTATCATTGTCATCTTAATCTAAATGTAATGCTCAATATAACGAAGAAGATAATACTATTTCAACAGTTAAATACTAAAATATGAGGTGAGGGATATGAAGATTGTAGTTGGTGGATTATATCATGAATCAAACACATTTAATCCTTTTTTAACAGACGAGGATTATTTCACCCTTTATGAGGGGGAAGAGATGTTAGATAGAGTTACGAGTACCGAAGTGTTTAAGGAAGCAGGTGCTACTGTCATTCCGACTATACATGCGTTTGGACTCTCCTCTGGGGTCGTAAAAGAAGAGACTTATAGATATTTTGCAGATAAAATACTTGATGTTTTAAAAAAGGAAACTGATATTGATGGTATATGGTTACATCTACATGGATCAATGACCGTACAGGGCATTGGTTCGGCTGAATTACAGCTTCTTAAAGAAATAAGAGAAATAGTAGGTGGAGAAATCCCAATTTCATTAACACTCGATCCACATGGGAACAATACTACTGAACTAACAGATTATGTAAATATTGTTCGATCTTATCGTACCGTACCACACGAAGACCAAGCTGAAACAGAAATAATCACGGCTCGTCTTCTTCTTGAAAGTATAAAAGGGAAAACCTATACAAAACCTGCTTTTTTGAGATTACCTATGTTAATAGGGGGGGAAACAGCCCTAGGAGCTTTAGATCCATTAAAATCTATTTTTAACAAGATAGAGGAAATAGAAGAGATAGAGGGTATAGCAACCGCTTCTTTCTTTATTGGATTTTCATGGGCAGATACTGAAAACTCAGCACCATCAGTCGTAGTCGTTCCTGAATCCGAACACTTTTCAGAACTAGCAAAGGAAAAAGCTCAAGAGTTAGCTGATTATGTGTACTCAAAAAGAGATGAATTCGGCTTTGGTGTTCCAGCTCTTAAACCGGAGGAAGCTATTCAAACAGCCCTAGAGTCAGAGCTAAAACCAGTATTTATTACAGACTCAGGAGATAATACTACTGGTGGAGCAGTTGGAATATATACGTACTTTTTAGACATGTTGTTAAAGAGAGACTTTAGAGATAAAAAAGTATGTGTAGCTGCGATATTTGATAAGGAGGGCTTTGAGGAATGCAATAAGTACAATGTAGGTGATAAAGTCCAAGTAAAAGTTGGAGTTAATTATGATGAGTATAGTAAAAGCATTCCTATTGAGGGAGTTTTAAAAACAAAAGGCGATCTTATGGGATATCTAGGAGCTACTAAAGACAAAGCAGGAGAAGTTTGCACAATATCTGTAGGAAATATCGATTTAGTAGTTGCAAATAGTGGTGAATCGTTTATAACTATTGGGCATTTCGAAGCCGCTGGATTAGACATATCTGAGTATGACATTATTATTGTAAAACAAGGTTATCTATTTGCTGAATTAAGTGCTATTGCTGAACTAGAAATTTTGGCACTAACTCCTGGAGCAACATACCAGATTTTAGAGGAACTAAAGTTTAAAAATATTCCTAGACCAGCTTATCCCCTAGATAAATAATATTTTATCGATAAATGTTAAGGCGCTTCTCCTTGTATAGATCAGGCTATTAGATTTTTTGAAAAGGCCAAAATTATAAAAGTGATCTTAGATAGGCATTACTTTTTATTTTCGATCACAACTGATGATCCATGCTGTAAAAAAATCGAAATCAGCTATGAATAAACTATTTAGTTATATCTTCGTTAATTATTTTACAAACAAAGAATTAATATTGACTATTTTTTATAGTAGTTGATGATTAATTATAATATTTATAATAAAGGGGACTAATACAAATGGAATTAGAATTAAATAATGTAAAGCTTCCAGACTTTGGAATACCAGAAAAAGAAACTGTGATTCCAAATAGAGTATATGAGGAACGTTGTAAAAGATTCTATGAAGCAGCGAAGTGCGATTGGATTATTGTATATGGTGATAGGGAGCACTTTGGAAATCTATTTTATCTAACTGGTTTTGATCCTAGATTTGAAGAAGCACTCCTTGTAATTGGACCAGACAACAGTAAATATTTATTAGTTGGAAATGAGGGAGTAGATTATAGTTATAAAGCAAAAATAGATGTTGAAGTATTGTTATGTCAGCCATTTAGTCTAATGGGGCAAGACCGTAGTAAAACCCCTCGTCTAGACAATATTCTTAGAGACATTGGAATAAAAAAGGAAGATAAAGTAGGTGTTTGTGGGTGGAAATACCTTGAGGAAGCTGAATTAATAACGGGCGCTTCAAATATATTTGTACCCGCGATGATAGTCGATGGTATAAACAGTTTAATAGAAAAGAAAGTAGAGGATGTTACGAAAATACTTATGCATCCTACAAACGGTTTGAGGACAACAAATGAAGTAGAAGAAATAGTAAGTCTGGAGTTTGGAGCCGCCCGTGCATCTTTAGCAGTTCAAAATGTTATTGAGGGTTTAGAATTAGATATGACTGAATTTCAGGCTGTCTCTAATATGGGATATGCTGGAGAACCATTATCTGCACATGTAATGTTCGCATCAGGAAAAGATGATATTGTAGGACTTTCAAGTCCATCTTCAAAGAAAATATCAGTAGGTGACGGTGTAACAACAGCAATAGGCTATTGGGGAGGATTGAGTTGTAGAGCAGGATTAATAGAGAGAAATGATGAGGAATTCTTAAAAGAACTAGCTATACCTTATTTTAAAGGGATTTGTACTTGGTACGAACATGCAGATATTGGAGTTTCTGGTGGAGAGCTTTTCAAAAAAGTATCAGAAGTTCTTGCTGAAGGTGGACTAAGACCAGCACTTAATCCTGGCCACCTAACAAGCATGGATGAGTGGTTACACACGCTTGTGCGACCAAACAGTAATGAAATAATTAGCTCAGGAATGGCTATGCAGTTAGATATTATTCCTGCCCCACAGTCTGCTGGAGTCGCCTTGAACTGTGAGGATAGTGTTGTTTTTGCAGATAAGAAACTGAGAAAAGAACTGGAAGAAGGGTACCCAGAAGTTTGGGAACGTATTAAGCTTAGACAGAAGTTTCTAAGAGAAGAAATAGGGTTGGATATAAGTGATAATTTACTACCACTATCATCAAATCCAGGATATTATAGTCCGTTTTGGTTAGAACCTAATAATGTATTAACCCTAAAGTAGGTATTAGAAAACATTACTTGACCTTTAAGTCTTTTTATAACTAAACTTCTTATAAATACTTTATGGGATAAAATGCCCGTATAATGAAACGGACCTTAAAACTTAATGAAAGTCTAACCTTTGATATGTTAGGTGTGAAGGCAATTCAAAGGTTAGCTTTTCTTAGCATACATGTACTAATAATAAAATTGCTTAGGATCTAAATTTGCTTAGACTTAAATTTAGACTACATTTATTTGAATTAATTGTGTCTTATTGTTTTTTAAAACAAAAACTATTAAATTATGCTTTCTAATGTATTTAGCAGACTACTGCTTGTGGTTATATAAATCAAAGGATTAATGTTCATCAGAACATGCTTTCCTATGAATACAGATCTAAGAGGCCAAAGGAATTTATTAACTTCATTAATTAACCTATAGATTTAGAGAATATATATAAAGAAAGTTTTGGAGGTATAACTATGTCATATTTTAAAAATATCAACAAGATCACATACGAAGGACCAAAATCAACGAATCCATATGCATTTAAATTTTATAATCCGAAAGAAAAAATCGGTGGCAAAACAATGGAAGAAAATCTCCGTTTTGGCGTCGCATACTGGCATACATTTACCGAAGACTTATCAGATCCATTTGGTGTCGGAACAGCGATTCGTCCTTGGGATAAATATAAGGGAATGGATTTAGCTAAAGCACGCGTTGAAGCTGCATTTGAATTCTTTGAAAAGTTAAATGTCCCCTATTTCTGCTTGCATGATGTAGATATTGCACCAGAAGGGTCAACTTTAAAAGAATCTAATCAAAATCTAGACACCATTGTTGCGATGATAAAAGACTATATGAAAGATAGTAAAACAAAACTACTTTGGAATACCGTTAATAACTTTACCCATCCAAGGTTTGTTCATGGCGCTGCTTCAACAAACAATGCAGATGTTTTTGCATATGCTGCAGCCAAAGTGAAAAAAGGGTTAGAAGTTGGGAAAGAGTTGGGTGCAGAAAACTATGTGTTTTGGGGAGGACGTGAAGGATATGAAACACTTCTAAACACAGACATGAAGTTAGAATTAGATAACCTAGGCCGCTTTTACCATATGGCTCTTGATTATTCTAAAGAAATCGGTTTTGATGCACAGTTTTTAATTGAGCCTAAACCAAAAGAGCCGACGACACATCAGTATGATTTTGATGTTGCTAGTAGCTTTGCATTCTTACAGAAATATGATTTACAAGATCACTTTAAGTTTAATATTGAGGCTAACCATGCGACATTAGCTGGTCATACGTTTGAGCATGAGCTTCATTATGCTCGCATTAATAATGTGTTAGGGTCTGTTGATGCTAACCAAGGACACCCTTTGTTAGGTTGGGATACAGATGAGTTTCCATCTGACTTATATTCAACGACGTTAGCGATGTATGAAATTCTTAAAAATGGTGGCTTAGGTCGTGGAGGATTAAACTTTGATGCAAAAGTGCGACGCGGATCGTTTGAGCCAGAAGACCTGTTCTACGCTCATATCACTGGAATGGATAGTTTTGCAGTTGGATTAAAAGTTGCTCAAAAGCTCCTTGATGATAAAGTCCTTGAAAATATTATTGATGACCGTTATAGCAGCTTTACTGAAGGAATTGGTAAAGATGTAGTAGAAGGGAAAACAGACTTCCATAAATTAGAAGAACATGCGCTTGAATTAACGGAAATTAAAAATAAATCAGGACGTTTAGAACAGATTAAAGCAACCATTAATCAATACTTATTAACAGCTTACTCAGAAGAATAAAGTTTGAATAAAAGAAAGAGTGAGGTGTTGTATATGAAATATGTTATCGGAATTGACTTAGGAACAAGTGCCGTCAAAGTTCTTCTTGTTGATCAAAAAGGAAACGTTGCTCATGAAGTATCTAAGCCGTATCCATTAATTCAAGAAAAAACAGGATACAGTGAACAGAATCCAAAAGATTGGGTCGATCAGACAGTTGCGGGACTGTCTGATCTTATGAAAGATTTCGATGGTAGTCCCGAAGATATTGAAGGAATGAGTTTTTCGGGTCAAATGCACAGTTTAGTTTTATTAGATAAAAATAATCATGTATTAAGGAATGCTATTCTTTGGAATGACACTCGTACAACTGCTGAATGTGAAGAGATTTATGACATCGTTGGAAAAGAACGTTTACTTGAAATCGCGAAGAATTCCGCTTTGGAAGGATTTACTTTACCGAAACTATTATGGGTGAAGAAACACGAACCAGATCTATTTGCTAAAGCTGCTAAGTTTGTTTTACCTAAAGATTATATACGCTATAAATTAACAGGTAAACTGCATATGGAATATTCAGATGCAGCAGGGACGCTTTTATTAGATGTATCTAACAAGGTGTGGAGCGAGACAATTTGTGATTTGTTAGATATAGATATTAACCTTTGCCCGCCATTAGTGGAATCTTATGACGAGGTTGGTAAAATCGTGCCAGAGTATGCTTTCAAGACTGGTCTTGCTAAATCAATCCGTGTTTTTGCAGGTGGTGCTGACAATGCATGTGGTGCCATTGGTTCAGGAATTTTAGAAGATGGTAAAACACTTTGCAGTATTGGCACTTCTGGTGTCGTCTTATCTTATGAAGCAAATAAAGATAAAGATTTCCAAGGAAAAGTTCATTATTTTAACCACAGTGCCCCAGATGTATTTTATACAATGGGTGTGACGTTATCAGCTGGATATAGTTTGACTTGGTTTAAAGAAACATTTGCACGAGATGAGTCTTTTGATGACTTGTTATCAGACATAGGAACAGTTCCAGTTGGATCGAAAGGACTTCTTTTCACCCCTTATTTAGTGGGTGAAAGAACTCCACATGCAGATCATGCGATAAGAGGTAGTTTCATTGGAATGGACAGTTCACATAAACGCAATCATTTTGTCCGTGCCGTTCTTGAAGGGATTACTTTTTCTTTAAATGAATCCATTCAAATTTTCCGTGAAAGTGGAAAAACAATTGATTCGATTGTCTCTATTGGTGGTGGAGCGAAAAATGACGAGTGGCTACAAATTCAAGCAGATATTTTTAATGCGAAAATCGTAAGACTTTCAAGTGAACAAGGACCAGGAATGGGAGCAGCGATGTTAGCCGCCTATGGATGTGGCTGGTTTGATTCATTGAAGGCATGCGCAAATGAATTTTTATCAGTGGAACAGAAATTCATTCCTATTCAAGAAAATGTAGAGAGATACAAGAGACTTTTTACGATTTATCAAGATGTATACGGGCGAACAAAAAAATTAAATGAAGAACTTTTGGATTTTTATAAGTAAAGAATGAAAATGGGAGGTTATCTGTGGTGAGTTTACTTAACAGACTATGGATGCTCCTTTTTATATAGGCGATGTTATAAGCGATTATAGGCAAAGTAAGCGTATGTTTTAATGAATTGATACGGAATTAACCTTTGTAAAAAGGATTACTAACAACTTCATGGAAGTTACGATATGAAACCCGATAGTAAAGGACTTAGAGCGAGTTTAATCAAAGCGAATAATTGATTAGGTTATCAATGAGAATACCCTAAATAGACGTATTTATTAGTTAAATTTTACACGTAGCATAACTTAATTTAATTTAAGCACTGTAAAATTTGTTGATGAAGCGATAGTTGAAGGCAGTGATACTAAAAATGGAATCGGAACAAATATGGTAATAAAGAAAACCCTGAAATATCTTAATACCGTAATCATAAATGGCTACTTATGAAAAATAAGACAAAGGAGTCGTAAGAAATGCTTGAGAATTTGAAGAAAGAAGTATACCAAGCCAATATGCTACTTCCAAAGTACAATCTGATTACATTCACGTGGGGAAATGTCAGCGGAATCGACAGAGAAAGTGGTTATGTAGTGATCAAGCCAAGCGGATTAGAATATGACCAACTATCACCTAAAGACATGGTAGTTGTAGATTTCGAGGGAAATACGGTAGAAGGAAATTTGAAACCGTCCAGTGATACAGCGACTCATGTTGAATTGTATAAAGCTTTTTCGGATATCGAAGGAATTGTACATACTCATTCCCCATAGGCAGTTTCCTTTGCTCAGGCAGGAAAAGATATCCCAGCAGCGGGAACGCGGGAACTACTCAAGGGGATTATTTTTATGGATCCGTTCCTGTTACAAGAGAAATGAAAAAAGAAGAAATAGTAATAGAATATGAAAAACAAACAGGCTCGGTTATTATAGAAACATTTAGAAAACGCCAAATCAATCCGAACCAAGTACCAGGTGTATTGGTGAATGATCATGGTCCATTTACATGGGGGAACTTCCCCTACTAACGCCGTTCATAATGCAGTGGTACTCGAACAAGTGGCAGAAATGACTTACCATACAATGCAAATCAATCCAACAGGGATTGAAATGAGCCAGAATCTATTAGATAAACATTATTTGAGAAAAAATGGAAAAGATGCGTATTATGGACAAAATTAAAATAGTAGATTAAAGGAAGTGTCGGAATGATAAGAATTAGTGAGAAAGAATTTTGGTTTGTAGTAGGAAGCCAGCACTTGTATGGTAAAGAAACACTAAATGAGGTACGTGTACAAACTGAAAAAATCATAGATGCTTTGAACGAACATGGAAACTTGCCATACCCGCTTGTTTTTAAAGAGGTAGTAACAACGGCGGATGATATTAAAACTGTAATGAAAGAAATTAATTATCGTGACAATGTGGCAGGAGTCATTACTTGGATGCATACTTTTTCGCCCGCAAAAATGTGGATCCCAGGAACGAAAATATTACAAAAGCCTCTTCTGCATTTTGCGACCCAGTACAATAAAGAAATTCCTTGGGAAACCATTGATATGGATTTTATGAATTTGAATCAGAGTGCTCATGGTGATAGGGAATATGGTTTTATCAATGCTCGTTTGAAAAAAAATAATAAAATTATCGTTGGACATTGGTCTAATGAATCTACTCAAAAGGAAATTTCAGAGTGGATGGTTTCCGCTGTTGGTCACATTGAGAGTCAAAACATTAGGGTAGCTCGTTTTGGAGACAACATGCGGAACGTGGCTGTGACAGAAGGGGACAAGGTGGAAGCAGCCATTCAATTTGGATGGACCGTGGATTATTTCGGTATTGGTGACTTGGTTGGGGAAATGTCCAAAGTATCCAATGAAGAAATTCAATCCACTTATGAAGAATGCCAGTCTTTATATGACTTTGAATATGGTGACAACGCTCTTGAGTACTTTGAAGAACATGTAAAGGAGCAAATTAAAATAGAAATTGCGTTAAGAAGATTCTTAGAGGCCGGTGGATATACAGCGTTCACAACCAACTTTGAAGATATACATGGAATGAAGCAGCTTCCGGGAATGGCTGTTCAACGATTGAATGCTGAAGGCTATGGATTTGCCGGAGAAGGGGATTGGAAGACTGCTGCGTTAGATCGTTTGATGAAAATCATGTCCAATAATACGTCGACTGGATTCATGGAAGATTATACGTACAATCTTGTTGAGGGAGAAGAATATATTCTGCAGTCGCACATGTTGGAAGTGGATCCAACAATGGCCGAGACAAAACCTCGTTTGGTCGTCCAACCATTAGGAATCGGTGACGGGGAAGATCCTGCACGCTTAGTGTTCGATGGAAAATCAGGTCAAGGTGTGGTTATATCGATGCTTGATCTAGGTTCACACTATCGTTTGATAATCAATAAAGTGGTAGCAGAAGTCCCGACTGAAGAAGCACCCAATCTACCTGTGGCACGGGTGATTTGGAAGCCTTATCCAAACTTCAAAGATGGTGTTACAAATTGGATTGAAGCTGGTGGCGGACATCACACCGTCGTTTCCCTCGCTCTTACCGTTCAGGAAATAGAAGACTGGGCAAAAATGATGGATTTAGAATATGTCGTCATCGAATAAAATATTCAAAAATATACTATCACCTGGAGCTATCTGAAATTTAATTTTTTGGGGAAGCGCCTTAAGATTTTTTATTATTCCTATAAAAAATGGTTTGGTTTAGAAGAACTGATGAAGGGATGAAGAGAAAATGGTGCAAAAGACGTTAGATTTGGAGAAGACGGCTCTTGGTATAGAGTTAGGTTCGACTCGAATCAAAGCAGTATTGATTGGATCAGACCATGCATCGATAGCAAGTGGAGAGTATGAATGGGAAAATCGTTTTGAAGACGGAGTATGGACCTATCATTTGGAAGATGTATGGAATGGTCTGCAAGCGGCTTACCAACAATTATTTAATAAAGTGAAAGATAAATATGGGATTCCACTTTTGAAAGTGGGAACAATAGGATTCTCCGCAATGATGCACGGATACCTTCCTTTTGATTCGGACGGCAATCAATTGGCACCTTTTCGAACATGGAGAAATACAACGACCGAAAAAGCAGCAGAAGAGTTAACTTCGATATTCCAATTCAATATCCCACAACGATGGAGTGTGGCACATCTTTATCAAGCGATATTGAATATGGAAGAACACGTGGAAGAAATTGACTTTCTTACCACTTTAGCCGGCTATGTACACTGGAAATTGACTGGAGAAAAAGTGTTAGGCGTGGGAGAAGCAGCGGGGATGTTTCCTATCGATACCGAAACGGGTGACTATGATTTCCGTATGATAGAGCAATTCAATGATTTGATGAAGCATTATGACTATCAATGGTCATTGAATGATATTTTGCCGAGAGTACAAACAGCTGGTACCCATGCTGGAATATTGACAGAAGAAGGAGCTAGATTATTAGATCCTAATGGTACTTTGCAAGCAGGGGCGCCTCTCTGTCCGCCTGAAGGAGATGCAGGAGCAGGTATGGCGGCCACAAACAGTGTCTCGGTACATACAGGGAATGTCTCCGCTGGAACTTCCATTTTTGCAATGATTGCTCTGGAAAAAGACCTCTCCGATTATTACACAGAAATCGATATGGTTACCACGCCAACGGGAAAACCGGTTGCCATGGTTCACTGTAATAACTTTACTTCGGACATCAATGCATGGGTCAACATGTTTTCAGAATTGTTGGGGTTACTCGATACAAACGTTGATACGGGTGAATTATTCTCCATTCTATTTAATCAAGCAATGCAGGCAGACGCAGATGTTGGTGGGCTAATGAATTGTAATTATTATTCAGGCGAACCCATTACCAGTTTCGAGGAAGGACGCCCATTATTTGTACGGATGCCAGACAGCAAACTTACTTTGCCGAACTTCATGCGGTCACAAATTTATTCGGCTTTGGCCACATTAAAAATCGGAATGGATATACTGACAACCGAAGAAAAAGTACAAATCGATTATGTCCTGGGACACGGCGGGTTCTTTAAAACGGAAAAAATAGGTCAGCAACTTATGGCGGATGCGATTAGGGTTCCTGTTTCTGTAATGAATACTGCTGGAGAAGGTGGTCCATGGGGGATGTCTCTGCTTGCAGCTTATTCCGTAAACAAAAAAGAGAGACAATCATTGGAAGAGTACCTTGAACAAGAGGTATTTGCAACGGAAGAAACGAAAATGATAGAGCCTACCGAAGAAGGAATGGAAAGCTTCACCACCTACATGGAACGGTATCAGTCAATGCTAAAAATCGAACGCGTAGCGATTGATTCTTTAAAATAATATGCTTTATACATCCAAAAAGTGAAATGAGCGAACACCTACAATACAATTATGGGGCTAATAAATTCACAGAATAATAAGAAGAGTAAAGATGTTTATAATGCGGGTACAATAGTATATTCACCATCAGAGATTATAATTAGAAATTCCACGAAAAAGTTAAAGAAGATAGTAAAAATTGCATCCTAAAATGATGCTGGAACATAAGTTGAAAGTCGTTTTTAATAATCGTTAACATAAAACCGCATGAAATGAATTTGGTGCCGTTCCCCGTGAAAGTTAGATTGATTTTTTCTCTAACTGGGGGGGACCCTGATTTTATGCGATTTTTTAATGAATAGTACTAAGGTCAATTAGCTTTTTTGTCTATTCACAAGTTGGCCTATCCAATAAAATCTTATAAATTTTATAACAAAGTTGAAAAAGATAGTTATTTAACTTACAAGGTTTGAACAAAAAAACCGATTGATTACCCTTTACCACCAAAGGACTAAGATAATTATCGTGTAGATTCTAAAACAGATGTAAGCCTACGCTCAGTTAGTAGTATGTATGTTGCACAGCAAAACAAGCATTATGAACGGCTTTCCGTGGGGAGATAAGCGTGGTAGGCTTTATGTTTTGTGAAAGATTTTTATGTTTCTTTAGCATTTCGCAAATTACCCACGCTTACAGCGGCTCCGGATCTATCCCTATGATTAAAATGAAAAACATGATTCAAGTAGAGTTTTTTGATGTAACGCCCTCTTAGTTTTACAATGATTTTAATGATCGGTGTATTATTTATGCTGGAAAGTCCAAGATGGCTGCTTGAGCACAGAGGTGAAGAAGCAGCGCGTAAAGTAATGAAATTAACAAGGAAGCCGGAGCAGATTGATGCTGAAATTCGTGAAATGATTGAGATCAATCGCATTTCGGAAAGCACATGGAAAGTTTTGTCATCTTCATGGTTACGTCCGACACTTATCATTGGTTGTATGTTCGCATTGTTCCAGCAAATTATCGGTATTAATGCGATTATTTATTATGCGCCTACTATTTTTAATGAGGCTGGACTTGGAAGTGCAACAGCTATTTTAGGAACAGTTGGTATTGGTGCGGTGAACGTCATTATTACTATTTTTGCAATTATGATTATTGATAAAATAGATCGTAAAAAATTGCTGATTATCGGGAATATCGGTATGGTCGCGTCACTCATCATCATGGCTGGCCTGATATGGACAGTCGGTTTGGATACCAGTTTCGGTGCATGGATTATTGTAGCTTGCTTGACAGTATTTATTATTTTCTTTGCATTTACTTGGGGACCTGTTTTATGGGTCATGCTTCCGGAGTTATTCCCAATGCGCGCTCGCGGGGCTGCAACAGGTATTGCTGCATTAGCATTATCCATCGGTAGCTTACTGGTCGCACAATTTTTCCCGATGATGTCACGCGCACTCGGAATAGGACAAGTATTCTTGATCTTTGCTGCAATTGGCATTGGCGCGATGATATTTGTTATTAAATACTTACCAGAGACACGTGGCCGCAGTCTTGAAGAAATTGAAGCAGAATTGCGTCAGCGGACCTCGGCAAAAAAAGTATAAAATGTCTAAGTTTGAATAAAAAAGAAGGGAGCTTGCTTGTAAGTGAGCTCCCTTTGCTTCATGTAAACGCCCACGCTGGATAATGATTATCCGCCTCATTCCACCCCACCAATGCGACAGTTCACCATCTTCATGCTAAAATAAAAATGAACAAACCAAAATGAAGCAGGTGATACGTATGAAACGAAATACGAAAGTCTTCATCTATACAGTAGCCGCTGTGCTCTTTCTTACCAGTTTTATCGCAATGCTGATTTATGGTTATAAGACGTTTTATATTGAAAGCGATACCAATGAATCAAAAGATTATAAGTATCACTTCGCATTAATTGCCGAAGAAACGGAAAATGATTATTGGAGATTAATAGAAAAAGGTGCAAAGAAAGCCGCTATGGAAAATAATATTCAATTGGAATATGTAGCACCACAAAAAGCGGATAATGAGGAAATGCTCAGATTACTGGACAGAATGATATCAGCTAAGGTAGATGGGATTATTATTCAAGGAATTGAAGGAGACCGTTTCGCAGAGCTTGTACATAAAGGGAACGAGCGCCATTTACCGATTATGACGATTGATACGGACGTGAAAAGCAGTGAGCGCAAGACTTATATAGGGACGGATAATTTTTATGCGGGTCATCTTTCCGCAAAGACGATCATTGAGAATACGACAGGGGAACAGTATGTAGGTATTGTTACAGGAAGGTTTGATGCCGTCAATCAGCAAGAGCGTATTGCCGGTTTTAAAGAAATGATCAAAGGACATCCGCGAATTCATCTGGCATCCATAAAGGAATCGAACATTACTGAAATAGGCGCAGCACAGGCAACGTATGCGTTATTGAAGGAATACCCGCAAATCACTGCATTGGTTGGAACAAGTGCGCTTGATGGTATTGGAATGGTGGAGGGACTGCATGAGATTGCCCCGGATAAAAATGTATATATCACTGCATTTGATATTTTACCGGAAACGCTACAATTGATTCAGGAGGGTAAAATAGATGCTACGATCGCACAATACCCGGAAGAAATGGGCTATCAATCGGTGGAAGCAATGATCGGGTTGCAACAAAAAGGCCTGCCGGATAAGCAAATTTTTACGGAAACGAAAATTGTCGAGAAACAGGATGCCGGCGGTGAACTCCGATGAAAACGATCCGCGGGAAGCTATTGGTTTATTTTTTGGTATTTGTCGTTTTATTTCA
>DATGTS010000031.1:0-4393 GCA_035301745.1 Candidatus Avamphibacillus sp. | reverse complement strand
CTGTCCACTTCTTTTAACCATGCGTATTCATTTTTTAAAGAGGGCAACTTAGAAGAACAGGTATGATAGGTTAAGCCCTTGCCTGTTTCTTTGTATGTATCTTTCCAAGTAGCGAGAAAGTGATTGAAAACAAAGCGGCTGCATCCAATTGTTTTCTTGATCAATTCTATTTGTGTTTTAGTTGGATAGATACGAAAACGGTAGGATTTATGGATGAACATAGATACTCACCTTCACTGAATGGGAATGTACGTTCTATTATATCATATCGAGACGAATTATACAACGTTTGCAAGAAACAAGTAATAGTTTGGTACCTGTGCTCTTACTATCATTATTTCAATGGGCTTTCAAACAGTCAGACAACTGAGATAGCTAAAGCTATCCCTTGTCTGAAGGCGATTCATCCCCCACTTACCGCTAGGATTTGAGCTTCACGCGCTTGAAGTGGGAGTTTTCTCGCTTGTTTTTGATAAACAGATAGTGGACGGAGGCTAAAACGTGCTTTGGACAATATTCATTATTTTGTTTATTCTATGGGTACCTGGTTTTGCTTTTCGTATTGCAGGCAACCTTATCCATATCATATTGATTCTTTTCGTTATATTACTTGCGATTAAGATTGTAGGCATGATTGTGAATTGAATATGTTTTATTATAATAAAAGCTTGATATGACGGGGTCTCCTATGAGGTAATCCCGTTTATTCGTATAAAGGTAACATGAGTAAAACAATCATACGCAATTGTGTGCAATAATTTATAATGTTAACATTTATAAATATTGATTCTATAGTAATTAGTAACCGGACGCAATTAGGAAATATGATAGGGGCGATATGTAAGTTGTTTAAAGGCTTATATTAAAGGTGAAAAACGAGTATAATAATTATAAATTTCATTACTAGAGGGATTGGAATGCATGACTATGAGCAGTTACAAAATGAAAATCTATATTTAAAAAAGATAATAGCCAAACTTATGCAAAAACTGGATATTGATGACTTTTCCAATATACTGACAAAAAGATCCCCATTGTCAGAAAGAATATATTTGTTAAAGGATTTATTTCAGGGAAGGTCAGATGTTTATGCAATTCGCTTTGAAAACAAGGATGGTAAGAAAGGGTATAGGCCTGCGCGTACTTTTAATTCTCGGTCACAAAACGGAGATAAAAGTCGCCAAAGTAGGGGTTCACTTCCTTTAACAAAGCAAGTACTAATTGAACATATTTCAGGGAAAAAGACGGTAGGGATTTACCCGTTATTGAAAAACGGCACATGTCATTTTTTAGTGATTGATTTTGATAAGGGAAACTGGAAAAAGGATGTTACCGCATTTTCTGAAACATGCAGGGTGTATCATATTCCGTATCATATAGAAAGGTCAAGGTCGGGAGATGGTGCTCATATATGGATTTTCTTTGCTAAAGCGGTGTTAGCAAAAACGGCAAGGGAATTAGGTATGTTACTACTGAAGAAAACAAAGAAAAGGAATGCTACTTTTACATTGGATTCCTTCGATCGATTATTTCCAAACCAAGATGTTTTGCCTGAAGGGGGTTTTGGAAATCTCATAGCACTCCCTTTACAAAGAAATCCAGGATTGAATGGAAATAGCCTGTTTGTGGATAGACATTTTATTCCTTATCCCGATCAATGGATGTATTTATCGACTGTGCAGAAGTTGGGAAACGTGGAAGTCAGAAATATCATTCGTATTTTGGGTAGTGATAGTAATGCCAATGAACGAATGCCAAAAGAAGTGAATTTTCTACTTAAAAGTGGTATTCATGTTGAAAAAAAGGCACTACCCCCATCATTAGTGGAAAAGATTAATTCAATCGTATCATTTAGTAATCCTAACTATTTTAAAGCCAGACAAAACAGGTTTTCTGTTAAAAATATTCCACGCGTGATTCAGTGTATGGATGAAACGGCAGATAATCTGATTCTTCCACGTGGATGCTTAAATGATTTGCTTGATCTGTTCAACGAATTATCAATAAAAGTTAAACTGATAGATGAACGGTTCCAAGGAGAAACAATACAGGAACAATTTCATGGAATCTTATCTGTAGGACAGGAAGAAGCTTTGGAAAAATTGCAAAAGCATCAATATGGAGTTCTTGCGGCCGCAACTGGGTTTGGGAAAACAGTAGTTGCAGCTTCCATGATTACGAGGAGAAGAGTTAACACACTTGTAATCGTTCATCGTACCCAATTACTTCAGCAATGGAAGGAAAAATTGGCTGCATTCCTCGATATACCAATTTCTTCTATTGGTCAAATTGGCGGAGGAAAGCACAAACCAACCGGAATTATTGATATTGCAACAATCCAGAGTTTAAATTATAGCGGCAAGTTAAAGTCAATTATCACGCAGTACGGCCATATTATTGTGGATGAATGCCATGTGATTTCGGCTGTCACATTTGAGGCTGTTTTAAAGAAAATTCGTCCCAAATTTATTTTAGGTTTAACAGCCACCCCAAAAAGAAAAGATGGTATGCACCCGATTATTAAAATGCAGTGTGGCCCTATCCGCTATCAGACAAATGCAAGGCTACAAGCACAGATTCGTCCCTTTATTCATTGTCTCATACCGCGAAAAACAAGTTTTACCACAAAAGAAACAGATTTTAGAAAGATTTGTGAAGAATTGGTACTAAATAAGGAAAGAAATGCGCGAATTTTTGATGATGTTTTACAGTCCTTAGAAGCAGGTAGATCACCAATTATTTTAACCAACCGAATTCTTCATCTAAAAATGTTAACAAAAATGTTTCAAGGATTTACAAAAAATATGATAGTGCTTGCGGGAAATCAAAAGAAAAAAGAGCTGAATTTGTCATTAGAAAGGCTATCCAAAATTCCTGAACAAGAGGAACGGCTAATTATTGCAACAGGAAAGTATATCGGTGAAGGTTTTGACGATGCTCGTTTGGATACGTTATTTTTAACGATGCCAATTTCTTGGAAAGGTATGTTGCACCAATATGTTGGGCGTCTTCACCGATTGCATGAGCATAAACAAGAAGTTCAGGTCTATGATTATGTAGATGAACAAGTACCAATTTTAAAAGACATGTATTCTAAACGATTAAAGGGGTATAAAGCATTGGGGTATCTTAATCGTGATGAAGGTTCAGCCTCAGAGCAGATGCGATTGTTTTAATCTGGAGATACCTGTTATAGATTAACTGTTTTTCTTAATATACTTGGATAATTGGTAGAACAGACGAAATAAACATCTCTTTTATTTGATTAAAAGATTTTCACAATAATCAAACGGTAGTAGGTGTGCATGATGTATTAAAGTAGAAGGTCTATTACACTTGTATCATCTCACATTAAATTATAAGGTTACTCAATGGATAGATTAAAGTAAATGTCTGTTTTAATAATTATCTGTTATAATTTAAATAAGGTGGTGTATAACTGATGTTGGAAAAACAGAGTAATGTGCCGGAAAGAAAATTTGCTTGGGCAGATAAATGGATCAAGATGACCGGAGAACGAGCAAGAATAGATGCAAAAGTAAATAATACGTATATCGTCTACAAAAAGAACGGAGTTTTAGTAAAGGAATTTCCAGATGGTAATACTATTCCTTTAGTAACTGAGAATAATCGTGATGCATAAGCACAAACCAATGTTCTATGTGTTTGCTGGAAATAACGGAAGCGGAAAAAGCACAATTCGTAACCTTCTAATTGATAAAATTGGCGTTGATATTAATATCGACCCAGATTCAATTGCAAGAAGAATAGACCCACTTAATCCAGAATCAAAAAGAGTATCAGCTGGGAAAGAGGTTATAAAATCAGTTTATAAACATATCAAAGAAGGAACAGACTTTTCTCTTGAGACAACACTTGCGGGCGGAAATGCCATTAGACAAATGCTAAAAGCAAAAGAACAAGGCTATAAAATCACAATGTTTTATGTGGCACTAGATGATGTAAACCAAAATATTAATCGTGTAGCCATGAGAGTGAAAAACGGTGGTCATGATATTCCGACTGAAGATATCATTAGGAGAAATAAAACATCTTTTGATCAATTATATCGATATGCTCATATTATTGATACCTTAGTGATGATTGATAATAGTTTAGATGATGGAAAGATTATTCTGGAAGTCAATAATGGATTTATTACTTTTGAAACGAATTATTTACCCCAATGGGCACTTCCTGTTATGGAGCAGTTTAAACTTCGGTAGGGTTTCCTTTATTGTATTGTTTTATAGACGTAATGTTGATGATTTCCTTCGGGAGCTTAATCATAGCTGTGAATTATTTTAACCTTATATGTGAGTCGCTCCTTTGAAGGGCATTTATACAATTGGCCGTTCCATGTTAGCGCATGGGGCGGTCTTTTATTGTTTAT
>DATGTS010000030.1:0-6434 GCA_035301745.1 Candidatus Avamphibacillus sp. | reverse complement strand
AAAAGTACACTTTTACGAACGGTAAATTTTTCAATAACTATCTATGTTTAAAACGTTCGTAATTGTTGATAAAAATATAGCGAACGTTCGCACAAACCTTTGCACGTTTACGAACGAAAATGTTACACTAAACCTAGTAATTAATGGAAGGAATAGGTTGAAATGGAAAATCGATATTATGGTTATATTCGGGTAAGCAGTAAAGATCAAAATGAAGAACGTCAAATGAGTGCTTTACGTGAAAAAGGAATTCATCAACGAGATATCTTTGTCGATAAAATAAGTGGTCATCATTTTGAGCGGGAGCAATATCAATTACTTAAACGAATTTTACGTCCCGGGGATGTTCTCTATATTCATTCGTTAGACCGTTTCGGTCGCAATAAAGATGAAATCCTTCAGGAATGGAACGAGATTACCAAAGAACTTCAGGCAGATATTGTCGTTCTGGATATGCCATTGCTCGATACATCTCAATATAAAGATAGCATGGGAACATTCATCGCCGACCTTGTTTTACAAATCCTGTCTTGGGTTGCTCAGGACGAGAGAGAGCGTATTCGTCAACGACAAAGAGAAGGTATCGATGAAGCATTAAAACAAGGAAAACAATTTGGACGCCCTAAGGCACAAATCACTGAAGAATTTATGGAAGTTTATAAAGAGTGGAAAAAAGGAAATATAACAGCAACGAGAGCTATGGAACAAAGTGGAACCAAAAAAACGACCTTTTATAAACTTGCCAAGCAAATGGAAAATCAATTTTTGATGGATCAAGACATTTCGGTTATAAAATGATATAAACATATAATAGTAGAAAAAGGAGAGAATAAAATTGCTGCTGATTGAATAAAGCTTATCATTATTATATAAAAAACGGAACTTAGGAAGGGAAGGGGTAAACAATATAATGAAGGAGGAGTAAAGTTGAGTAGTATAGCATCTGCAGAAAAACGTGGATTTGGTTCTTTTTTGTGGGATTATTTGACAACAGTAGACCATAAAAAAATTGCACATCTTTACATCGCAGGCGGGGCCTTCTTTTTCATCTTGGGTGGTATTGAAGCGTTAATCATTCGTATTCAATTGATTGTACCCGAAAACAACTTAGTAAGCGCCGGTACGTATAATGAAATATTAACCATGCATGGAACAACAATGATTTTCTTAGCAGCCATGCCCATTCTTATAGGGTTAATGAACGCTGTTATGCCCCTGCAAATAGGAGCGAGAGACGTTGCATTTCCCTTTTTGAACGCCCTTAGTTTTTGGTTATTTATGTTTGGTGGTTTATTACTCAATGTTAGTTTCATGACTGGTGGCGCACCTGACGCAGGGTGGACCAACTATGCATCTTTAGCCATGAACTCTTCCGGACACGGTATCGACTATTATATTTCCGGTTTGCAGATTGCTGGTGCCGGTACGTTAATGGGTGGTATTAATTTCATTGCTACCATAGTTAATATGCGCGCTCCGGGAATGACTTATATGAGGATGCCGATGTTCACCTGGGCAACTTTTATAACCAGTGTGTTAATTTTATTTGCGTTCCCAGCGCTTACCATAGATCTTTTCCTAATTATGTTTGATCGTATGTTTGGTTCCGCATTTTTTGACGTGAGTCTTGGAGGAAATACCATCATATACCAACATTTATTCTGGATTTTTGGGCATCCGGAAGTGTATATTTTAATCCTACCATTATTTGGCGCATTTAGTGATATATTTTCTAATTTCGCCAGAAAAAGGTTGTTCGGTTACACTGCTATGGTATTTGCCACCATGCTAATCGCGTTCTTAGGGTTTATGGTATGGGCTCATCATATGTTTACCGTTGGTTTAGGACCAGTAGCTAACTCTATTTTCTCCGTAGCCACTATGGCTATTGCTGTACCAACAGGTATTAAAATATTCAATTGGCTGTTCACCATGTGGGGTGGACAAGTAAAAATTAATTCTGCCATCTTGTGGTCTTTAGGGTTCATTCCAACGTTCACAATAGGTGGAATGACAGGTGTTATGTTAGGTTCTGCCGTAGCAGACTATCAATATCATGATACGTATTTTGTGGTTGGTCATTTCCATTACGTTATTGTAGGGGGTACCATATTTGGTATCTTTGCGGCGCTGCATTACTGGTGGCCGAAGATGTTCGGACGGGTATTAAATGAAGCTTTAGGACAGGTAACTTTTTGGTTTTTCTTTATTGGCTTCCATTTGACGTTCTTTATCCAGCATTTCTTAGGATTAATGGGAATGCCACGTAGATATTGGGTATTCCTTCAAGACCAAGGATTGGAATTAGGAAACGTCATAAGCTCTATAGGAGCCTTCTTGATGGGCGTGGGTGTGCTGGTGTTCCTCTATAATGTGGTTCACACAGCAATGAAAGAAGAAAAAGCTTCTGCCGATCCTTATGATGGCCGTACATTGGAGTGGTCCATTGCTTCGCCTCCTCCTTATTACAATTTTGAGCAACTACCACTGGTTCGAGGACTGGACCCTTTATGGATTGAGAAAATGGAAGGCGATGGAAAAATGCTTCCAGGAGAGCCGTTAGATGATGTTCATATGCCAAACCGTTCATTCCTGCCGTTTTTAATGGGGTTAGGTTTCTTCTTGGCAGGTTTCGGATTCATTTACCAAACCGACAGTAGTTTGTGGTATCTAGCTTTATATGGCGGTATGGCATTCTCGATTGGTTGTATGGTTGTCCATTCGTTACAAGACGATTACGGTTATTATATTCCTGTCGAAGAATTACAAAGCCAGGAAGAACAAGCCGAATAAAACAAAATGCTTTGTAAAAGCGACATCAAGAAAAATAAAAAGCTAATTCTTTTAGAATTAGCTTTTTTAACCTTTATATTATAAAAAGTAATATAATCAACATAGAATTTATGTATTTTTTTGTATTGACTTGAAAAGTAATTGCAATTATTGTATACTCTAACCTTTTTTATATAAATCAGCGTTGTTCACAGTCATTTCCTCTAAGATAAAAATAGTAGCATGGCAATCACTAACTCTCATTCCCGATGTCATCAGGATTAAGCATTCAATGTTTTAAAATATTAAATACACTGACACATCTCATAGATAATATGAAGTACCTTTAATATGAAAATTATTTATAAAGCGTTTTTTAATATTTAATCACCTAAGGAGGGCCTATGTTTAGCTATTTCCAGACTCCAACACCATACGGTGTGGTTATTGTGTTTTTACTGCTTATTTTATTCATTTTTAGAGGTATTAAAATAAGAAAACCTTCCAAAACCCCTCGATTAGACACGATGGAAATGATACTGTTTATCGCTTTAATGATTGTAGCTCTTATAGGAGTTACAAATTCTATGCTATTATAAAATAAATCAAAATTAAAACAGCCAATTATATAAATGTAATGCCATGGTACACAAGCATGAGTGTTGCGAATTTTCGTCATATATTCTATATTAAAAGTAGAAAAATAATGGCTATTAGCTAGTATTTCACAATAATCCTTATAAGGAGTGGATTTACTATGATGACATTTATTCTTTCACCAAACAGCCAAACAAACGTTGTACATTCTACACCGATAGATCCTTTGAATATGGGAGAAGATTTTTATAATGATGCGTTTCGAAACGTTTCTTTTGCAAGAAAAAACCTTAGTACAGACCCTTTTAAAGTGGATGTTCAAGAGAAAGAAAATGCTTATATCGTTTACGCAGAGCTTCCCGGTGTGCAAAAAGAAGATATTGAAACATCTTTAAATAATCAGCAACGATTAACGATTTCAATTCGTTCGAAAGCAAGAGCTTCAGAACATTATCAAACAAAGCAGCCAGCACTAAGGAGTCTCGATTGGCAACGTACGGTGTTTTTGCCTTGTGCAGATCCAGATATTACTGAATCCACATTTCAACATGATATACTAACCGTCCGAGTTGGAAAACAACATAAAAACGGTTCCTCGGAAAAGTTGCAATCGTATAGCGTTATCTGAAAACATTTTTTAAAGGGGTGTTGTAAAATGTCTATCAGCGTTAAAGAGTTCATGCAATTACCTGATTTCCATTCCCAAGAAGAAGCAATAAGTCATTTCAGAAAACGTTACGGAGAGAATTTTATCGTTACCTATTCTAATGGTACATTTAGCTCGCATCCCGTTCATTATTGTTATTTGTTGTCTAAAGACGGAGATACACAAACGATTCAAATCTATGATGATGGATTAGTAGAAGCTGACTTTTAGCCTGTTATTTATAAAAGTTCGGGCATATTTTCTTCTTGAACAGCAATGGCCTAAGAGATTAGCAAATGTTCAACCAAAACAGGAGGGATGAAAATGGCCAACTTGACCCCTTTTAACCGTAAGGATAATAATGTGACGAACGAAACACCTACGAATCCTTTTAATATGATTGATGATTTTTTCGATGATGCGGTAAGAAATTTTCCTTTTTTCAGGCGAAACCTTAGAACTAATCCTTTTAAAGTGGATGTACTGGAAAAAGACAAAGAATATTTGGTAGACGCAGAATTACCCGGTGTTAAGCAAGAGGATGTTGATGTGTCCATAAATGACGAAGGACGCTTAACGATTTTAGTTAGTCGCGAAGAAAGAACATCAACCAAAAGTGAAGAAAATAATTATGTTCATCAAGAAAGACGTTTTGGTTCCATGAAACGTTCCCTGTTTTTAGCAAACGCCAATCCTAAAGATGTCAATGCCAGATTAAAAGATGGTTTACTAAGTATCACTGTAGGTAAAGAAGGGCAAACTCTAGATAATCAGACACATAAAATTGAAATTGAATGAATATAGACTGACATGTAAAGATATATAAAAGCCATCCATTTTATCCTTTGAATAGATGGCTTTTTTAATTTCTGAACTGTTAAAAACCTCGAATTTACCACTTTGACAAGTAGGATTAATATCGCTATTTTGAATCTTTCCATCGTATCCTACTGTGAATAAGTTGAATAAAGTAACAGAGATTTTAAGTTATTCTTTACAAATTCAGTCTTCCCTCAACGCCAACTTTATACGACTAAAAAGTTATTAACCGTTTGCCAATCTTAAAACTTATTGGAATGCTTAGTATTAGTATGCCTCCAACTACCAAAGTGCTAACTATCCATTGAGAAATTGTTATGACGCCTAAATCTATCCCAGCTTTCACAATTAAACTGTTGATTGGGAGGACAGCAACAATCCCTGTAAGCAGACCTGGGGAGTAATATCGTTCAACTAAAGTTAAGAGGAGATGTGGAAAAATAATATTTAACATTATAGAACCTACAAATCCAAAATAGGCATATTTAAATAACGAAACTTCTGGATAGAAAATATACAAAGCTGTAGTTAAGTAAGCTAAGCTTGTCATCCAAAATAATCCAAACAAAAATTCATCTTGCGAAACCTTAGAATGCAATTTTATTTTTGTGTTATTGACAGATTGTTGCCTGATTAGCCAAACACTTTCTTCTAAATTATGAATGGTGAATGCAAATACAAAAAGTAATAAAATTACTTGGTTTATATGACCCCTCCTTTCCCTGTCAGTTCTTCCCAAATCATATGCATCCATGACATTTCTTATCAGTAGTATAATCAAATACAGCACTTTTCACAAAATGTAGTTGATCTACAAATATTATGGAAAACTCCCAAGGAACGTTCATTATTAAATGTAATGACCCTAAAGTAAGTATATGAAAACAAGACAAGTATTACCTTACCTCGCCTCTTATTGAAGCATATCTTTTAAAGAAAAATCAGCTGCTTTTCCTGATGTTTCTTCATACCCTTTCATATATTGAATTCGACGTTGAGCCGATGCGGCAGTGACTTGCTCATCAGCATGGTACGAGGAACGAACCAATGGTCCTGATTGACAGTGCTCGAATCCTTTTTCAAGTGCAATATCTTGCAGTTCTTTAAATTCGTCCGGGTGATAATATTTCTCCACATATAAATGTTTCGTAGATGGCTGTAAATACTGTCCTATAGTCATAATATTCACATCATGTGCTAAAAGGTCGTCCATCGTTTCTAATATTTCCTCTTTGGTCTCTCCCAGCCCCAGCATCATGCTGGACTTTGTTGGTGTATTAGGAGCGATATTTTTAACGCGTTGCAACAGTTCGAGTGAGCGATCATAAGTTGCTTTGGCTCGGACTCGTTTGGTTAGACGTCGTACCGTTTCCACATTATGGTTAAATATATCCGGCTCCGAATGCATCAAAGTATAAAGGCTTGTATAGTCTCCTTTCATATCAGAAGGAAGAATCTCCACCGTCGTCCCAGGGTTACGTTTGCGCACTTGATTTACTGTTTCAGCAAAAACAGCTGCGCCGCCATCTTTTAAATCGTCCCTAGCAACAGCTGTGATAACAACATGCTTCAGTCCCATGACCTCCACTGACTCAGCTAC
>DATGTS010000029.1:0-2048 GCA_035301745.1 Candidatus Avamphibacillus sp. | reverse complement strand
CCTAATTAGGATGTCTGAGTTCTTTCATTGATGAAGCGTTCGTTTCAGCTAAGTATTTATAAAAAGCTTCTTTTTCAACTTCTATGTGCTCTTCTTTTGTTAACTCCTCCATGTTGCGTTGGTATGTAGCATGTTCATATTCTTTAAACTGTTCTTCATCATCTTTTGAATACTGAGCCAGATATCTTTTATTAGCTATATTTTTATGTTTTTTTACGTTAGGGTCATTTAATTCTTTTATATATTTAAATTTCGGTATACATTCATTCATTGCTAGCGCCTGCCTATATTGTATATAGCGAATTTCCGCGAAATAGTTGACTGCTTCTTCAATATCTTGTTTCGAGAAATTTTTTTCATCTCCATTATGATACTTTTGGTTTTTTTGTTTAAAATCATTATATATTTCGAGAATACGTTCCTGCAGGCTAAAAATTAAATTGACTTTTTCAAGACAAAAATCAAAGCTATCTCTGGTTTCTTGTGATAAATGGTTTCCAGGTTCATTTAAAACATTTGAAAAAAATTTTTTTAATGTAGTAAAATCTTCCGTATCAGCATTGGAACTTGCCCCCGCATAAGTTAAAATCAATGATGTTAATTGTGCATATTCCAACAAAGCATCAAATGCTTCCAGATATTCGTCTCTACCGGCCTGAGAAGTTGGAGAAACCACAGCACAATCAGTTATTTTCTTCCATATGTAATAATTCGCAAAAAAATACTCATGGTTGTTAATTCGATAGGAACCCGGATTAATGACAAATGTTTCAAGAATTTTTTTATGTTTTTTGGCTTCTTGTTTAACCAGTGGATCATCATACCTCATATTAATCACTCCTTCAGTTATAGAATTTATAACTAAGTTTCGCAGCCCGATGCTATATAAGGCCTTAAACGAAAGAAGCATATGTCTCATATGCTTCTCATACACCTTTATTCCAACGGTCCTGCAACCGTCCCCTTTTTAATATTCATTTTATTTTTTTCCTTCCAGTCATCGAAAATCTTTTGAAAACGTTCTTCTTCTTCATCCTTAAACCCTTCAAATACTATTTCATCTATATTTTCTTCATTAAAGTAGAAGACATTATTGGGATCCACGCCTTGCGGATAAAAACATCCCGAATAATCATACCATATTTCCTCTCCTCCTGTTTCCTCTGCTGGGAGAATCGGCCCCCTGTTCAAAATCATAAGTTTACTCGTTCCTTCTTTCAGATACACAATCGATCCAATTGGTAACATGAATATTCTCCTCTCCTGGTTTTAATACTTTACGTCTTTGATAACTATTGCTATCGTACTCGGCGTCAGACCGCCGTTTTCTTACCGCCCTTAAATTTCACGGTAGTATTGCCTACCATAAAAGTTATAACACTGATAAATAATGTTAAAAACAGTACTAATACTGTAATGAAAAACATCATGACATTCGGGAATTCAATAAATGCAATAAAGAGCAATACAGTAAATGCCAGAAAAAATAGGTACATTCCTGTGATAAAAAAGAAATGTTTTATCGGCTTAGGCCTAATCCATATGCCATGTTTTTCAAGACTCTCAAGATTAACAACTTGATATAGTTTCTTCTTACTTATATAGTTTATATAAAAACGAAAAGATAATAAAAGTATGACCGTAATCATAACAATCATTGAATTAACAAATGGGGAACTTTGAATATCAAAGAAGTCGGTCATTGGTTTAAGAAGGTTAGCTATTAAAATTGCAATACCACCACCAAGTAATCCTTGACCTCCCGTATTGGCTTGTGCTACTTCCGGTGTTTTTATTTTTTCCACGATTTCCTGATCTTCCACTTTATAAGCAGGATTCGGGAACATCCAGAACAAAAAAGGGAACACAATTTTCCACTTGGAGCTTCCCACATCAAGGATATACGTCTGATGACCAATCGTTAGGATTCGATACCTTAGATTTTTATATACACCATTTACCTTACAATTCACTTAATTGTCATGCCTCCTTATCCGATTTATTGGATTGTAACAAAGATCCTATATTCTTCAGATTTTCATATACAC
>DATGTS010000028.1:0-19286 GCA_035301745.1 Candidatus Avamphibacillus sp. | reverse complement strand
CGATTGGGTAAACATGGTTGACGCTGGAATCGTTGACCCGGCGAAAGTAGTACGCTATGCACTACAAAACGCAGCATCTGTTGCAGCAATGTTCCTGACAACAGAAACTGTCGTAGCGGACCTGCCTGAAGAAGATGCAGGCGGCGGAATGCCTGACATGGGCGGCATGGGCGGAATGCCGGGCATGATGTAATTAAGATTTTAAACCTTTGATACATCAATGTTTATAGGTTAATAAAATATAAATGTTCATGTTTTTGTGCATGTTTCATTAGAAGTGTTATTCGGGAGGTCTTCACCAGATACTAAGCGCTGGTGAAGACCTCCTTTTAACAGATCCCCGAAAGAAGTCTCCCTCTTCAAGCACGTGTAGGGTGTAACCCAGTGGTAAGTGGGAGATGAATTTCGGTTTGCGAAAGCAAAAAAGCACTTGCACAATTAGAATATTTGTTCTGTAATTGAGGCAGGAGATGATGATCATGCTGCTGAATCAAAAGTACGAGATATTTCCAACAGAAGATCAAAAAGAAACCTTGGACTGCTGGTTGCAATATTGTCGTCAAACTTATAATTCTGCTTTATTAGATAAGCAACGGATGTATAAGCAATCCAAAACACCTTATAATCGTTTAGATATGCAAAGACAATTGAAGTTAAAACCATGCCTTCCTAAAAGAAATGCCGTCTCAGCCTCTACAAGAGGTATTTATTCGACTCGATAAATCATTCACCAAGTTTTTGACGCACAGGATGTGCTAGTGCAGACGTTGCGACAGGACGTCGCGAACTTAGTCTGCTTCATCACAGTGGTTATCCAAAGATAAAGAAATACAAGGATTATAATAGTATGACTTTTCCACAATTTGGCTTCAAGCCAAACGCGACACATCGCTATGCCGCTTCCTTTTCCGAAAATGGCAAACTGCGGTTGTCCAAGCTTGGAGAAATTGCTATCAATATGCATCGTGCAATCGATGGTCCCATCAAACAACTTATCATCAAACGCCAAGGTAATCGTTGGTATGCTATTTTCTGTGTCGAAAGGCAGGCATTACCAAAGGCTATCGATAAAAACTGCGCTGTAGGCATAGATGTCGGGCTAAATAAATATGCTGTTCTATCAAACGAAGCATCATTTGAAAACCCCAGATTTCTTATCAAAACAGAGAGAAAACTGAAAAGGGTCCAAAAAAAGCTGGCTAACAAGAAAAAAGGTTCATCTAATTTCGTTAAACAAGTCATCAAAATACAACAACTCCACGAGAAAGTATCCAACCAGAGACGTGATTTTCTTCACAAATTAAGCTATAAATTATCTAAGGATTATTCCATTATTGCGGTAGAAAACCTAAATATCCGGCACATGGTCAAAAATAAAAGACTATCCAAATCGATATCTGACGCTGGATGGGGATTGTTTCGCAGCATGCTTTTCTATAAGTGCGAAAGAGAAGGCGGGCTACTGATCAAAGTAGAACCGGCATTCACCACACAAGATTGTTCCTCTTGTGGCACAAGTGTAAAAAAGTCCCTGTCCATTCGAACCCATATATGCAAAAAATGCGGTATCATATTGGATCGTGATCATAATGCGAGTCTCAATATCCTGCAAAGAGGAATGGCACGTTTAGATCAACACTTAGCGAGTGTCTGAGAACACAATAACTGTAGGGCAAGGTTGTGTCCGAACAGTATAATCAACGCCTGCGGAGACAGTGTAAGACGTAATGGAATCCCCGTTATGCGACAGTCGGAGATGCAGGAAGCCCCCGCTTCAAACAATCCGAAAGGATGTTAAGCGGTGGGTCATTCACCTAAAACATATGGATACCGCATCTTGGAAGATATGTGCTAAAATACATACAGGCTATATACAATTTATATTTGAAAGGGGATTAATAATGGCTATCAATCATGAAGAATTATATAAGATGGTTAAAAATCTTCCGGAAGATGCTAAAAAGTCGGCCTATGATTATATAAAATATCTTTCCTTTCGTCACGATCGCCCTGATTGGGATGAGATTATGAATTTAGAACCTGAAGATATCCCTTTAAGTGAAGAGGAAAAACGTCAACTAAAGAATAACTCTGAGTTTGTGTCATGGGAGGATGCAAGCCATGAGCTTAACATATCAACTGATACTAAGTCGTGATTCATTAAAATTCTTAAAGAAACAAGAAACAACTATTCAAACCCGTATAGGAAAAGCATTGCAAGGACTAACATTTCGTCCCCCAATTGGTGACATAAAGCCATTAAGAGGTAGAAATAAGCAAATGAGGCTTAGGATAGGAACATATAGGGTCATATTTGAAGTGGAACATAGTGAACAAGTTGTTTATATATTAACAATAGATAATCGTGGCGATGTATATAAATGAAAGGTTTTTTAACAACCCACCCGTAAGGTACTGTAAAACGCAGCATCTGTTGCAGCTGACCTGCCTGAAGAAGACGCTGGTGGCGAATCCCTGATATGGGCGGCACGCCGGGAATGATGTAAGCCTAATTAAATAACGCTTGATATGACGGGGTTTGCCAGAGGGCAGACCCCGTTTTTTGATGAAAAGGTAACACAGATAAATAATTATACATAATTGAGCACAATGTTCTTTCAATACCAATGCTTATAAACGTATATTCGATAGTATTTCACAATGGGGCGCAATCGAGTGTATATGGTAATCGAAAAGTGAACCACATGACAACTTATAATTGAGCCACTATAAGTTTGTGAATTTTATTTTTAACAAAACCCAATCGGATTTATATGGAGAGGCGGGCATGATACCCTGAAGGGGGTGCGAAATCCCTTCCTCCCGCACGCCTTCGCAAAGTAGTCATGCCCGTAGAGGCTCCATGTCAATCCTACGCGGTGATAAAATATATTCTCTTAGTTTGTGAATTGCTCTAATTTTGGGTGGCTCAAAATTGGTTGCGAAATGGCTCAAATTTCAATTGCGAAATACAATCGAGAGATGAGAAGGGGCGGAATATAGGTATTATACAAGCTTATATTTGCCGTTGTCGTATCCTTCTTTGAAAACAGATTCCGAAAAGAACGAACAAGCCAATCAACTATTTCCAACACCGGATAAACGTGTAACAGCTTTGGGTGTAATTGAAGGAAACGAGCGGGCAGAAGATCCTGTATAGCCTTTGGAACGACAGGTTTTTTCAATCTGCTGATTCGACTGTTTTGTTCCATAGGACATTCGCTTTTTAAAGGCAAATCATCAATGTTCTAGCGGTAGTGACTAGTGAGGACGGGAAGAACGTTTTTGACAGGAAAGACAGACTGCCGAAGATGAATCAATTTGGATGATAAAGGAAATTTTTTTGTCTGTCTGGCTTCTCATAAATAATACGAGTATTTTTATCCAGTGAGGAAATGGGATCTATGATGGGCGCAGACATCCTTCATCAACTCCTTCGCTTTTATTATTCTATACCTAAAATGGATCAATCCCATTCACCAAAATTACGTAAGAACCAATTATACTTGGCGGTTACAGCATTTCACAAAAGGACGCAATTCAAAAAGTGTGTGACATGTGTTGGATTATATAAAAACTTGTTTTAATGATCCTAGAATTTTATGAATGAGCCTTATCTTATTTAAAGTCTACTTTTACGCGTTTTTGACATAAGTAAATAATTGATGAAAAAATGAAGGAAATGGTATACTTATATATATAATTGTGAGTGATTGTATTTAGTAGTTGTTATACAATCCCATTTTTTAAAGAGGGTGTTATCATTGTTCGCTGAAGAAAGACACGAAGAAATTATGAAAATGGTTAGACAAGATAAGTCGGTTAAAGTATCTGATTTAATGAAGTGGTTTAAGAAGTCATTTGAAACTATACGAAGAGATTTGATATATCTTGAAAATCAAGGACTTTTAACACGGGTACATGGTGGGGCAGTGATAGAAGAAGTGAATAGTAGGGAATTATCGTTTACTGTACGGGAATCTAAATATCTTAAAGGAAAAGAAGAAATTGCGAATAAAGCAACAAATTATGTGGTTGAAGGACAATCAATTGCATTGGATGTAAGTACAACAAATACTGAATTTGCCAAAGTGTTGAAAAAAAACTTTACACGCTTGACTGTCCTTACAAATTCTATGGTAATAGCTAATGAACTTTCAGATATGCCTGATTACACTATTATTTTCGTTGGAGGTGTTTTGCGAAACAAAGAACTTTGTACGGTAGGTAATTTTGCAGAAGATTTTATCGGGCAATTTCACATTGATATTTTTTTTATGAGTGTAAGTGGTATCTCGCTTACAAAAGGACTGACAGATTATGGAACGGGAGAGCTGCAAGTCAAAAAAAAAATGAAGGAAATTGTGCAGCATAAAATTGTATTAGCAGACAGCAGTAAATTTGATGTTGTCTCGTTGCTGAATGTGTGTCCACTGTATGAAATAGATCGAATTATTACGGATTCAAAAATCAATAAAAATACGTTAGAGAAATATATAGATGCTGGAATTGAAGTAATATGATTTTTTAAACCTAACGATGTTCAAAGTATATCAAAGGAAATTTAAGTATCCCTAAGCTTAGATAAAGTATCTAAGCTTTTTTAGCTATTTATCAATAGAAACCATTAAATATCCATTTTGACATTAATCATGAATGGTCTATAATGTTCAACTATAAACACATAAATACACATAAATACAATTAAGCACACAAACTGTCTGTGTGCAGGGAGGGAAATTACTATGAGTGTTATTTCTATCGATACAAACGAATATGAAATAGACGGTATTCTATTTGATAAAGATGGTACTATCATTGATTTTATGTTGTGGATACATTGGGCAGAGGAGTTTATTGAATTAATTGGTGATCAGGTCGACTTTTCATTTGATAAGGATATGTTATCTCAATTTTTGGGTTATTCTCATGATAGCTCATGGGATCCTAAGGGACCGTTAGCTATTAGCTCTGAACAAGATATATTAACGATTTTATCCTTAGGCCTTTACCAACAGAGTATTCCTTGGAATCAGGCCTATCAAATTGTTAATGATGCGCATCAAATACTGGAGGAAACATTTAGGTTTAAGCAATATATTAAGCCTGTTAACGGATTAATTCACCTTTTAAACCAAGCGAAAGATCATGCTATTAAAATGGCAGTTGTTACTTCAGACAATTATGATAAAGCAAGAAAACACCTAGATGCTTTAGGTATCAGAGAGTACTTTTCAGCTATTGTTGGGCATGATCTTGTACAACGAGGAAAGCCGTATCCTGAGATGGTGTATCTCGCTTGTGAGAAGATGGGTGTTCATCCTGGAAAAACCATTATTTTTGGTGATTCGAATGGCGATATGACGCTTGGCAAAAATAGTGGAGTACTAGCAGGGATTGGAATTATCCCGAGCCCGACTTCACAAAATGAACATCTAAAGAATGCCGACCATATTATAAGCGATTATTGCAATATTAACCTAGATGAATCAATTTCATAATTGCTTATTCAGTTTAAAAAACGATTGTTATTACAAAGTATGTAGAAAGTGTTCGCAAAATATTTTTTCAAGAATAGTTAACTGAAACAATGACGAATACTCCTGCGGGAACAGCATGAGTCTTGAGTTCCCGCAGGAAATAAAGTTCTTCCGAGGGGGATCAAGCTATGCCTGTTGAAAGCGGAGTCATTGTGTAAGTCAACGGGATTATCATCAATCATAATAGTTCGTGTTTTATTTAAAATGAAATCAACTCAGCTAGATATTAGAAAAACTGATAGAGAGTAACAATACTGCTGCAATAGCATTGAATTACAAAAATGTTTATATTAAAAAAACTAGTTTGATAGAAAACGAATAAAAGATAACGGAAGGAGAAGTTAAATATGAAAAAATATCTTTTACCAATTGTATTACTTTCATTTAGTTTGTTAATCACTGCATGTGGTGGTTCTGGAGATGCAAGTGAATCAAAAGGGGAAATCAATGTTTATACCCATAATGACTCTGAGGAAATGCAAGATATGGTTGAAGGACTTGAAGAGGAAACAGGGATTAAGCTTAATGTTTTAAGGACTTCAAGCGGAGAAGGATGGAGTCGGATGCAATCAGAAGCTCCAGATTTTGGGGCAGACATGCAATGGGGGATGCTACACAGTATTGCCTTAAAAGCGGAGGATGAAGGTTACTTAGAGTCATATGATTCTCCGGAATGGGAAGACGTACCAGATGAGTTTAAAGATGAAGATGGTAAATGGTATGGATGGTCTTATTGGTTTAATTTATTGGGAGTTAATGAAGAAGTATTAGAGGCAAAAGGATTGGATAAACCGGAGTCTTGGGAAGATTTATTGGACCCTCAGTATGAAGGGGAAATTGTATTACCGGATCCAGGTACATCTGGAACAGCTTATCTATTCATCTCTACTATTATGCAAATTATGGGGGAAGAAGAAGGTTGGGATTACCTTGAGAAATTAGATAAAAACGTTGGTCAATATGTGAAGTCCGGCGATGCACCTGCACAAATGGTTGCTCAAGGAGAATATGCGATTAGTATTACATGGGATCAAGCAATTTATAACCGAATTGATGAAGGATACCCACTAGAGGCAGTTATACCAGAGGAAGGCGTTGGTTATGACTTAGACGTTGTGTGGATGTTTAAGAATACAGAAAAACGCGAATTAGTCGAAGAAGTTATTGATTATATTGGCTCCGAAAAAGGAATGGAAAAATCTGCTGAGCATCGTTCTATGGTTACAAAACCTGATGTGCAAGGAACAGGGGAAGAAATAGAGGATCATTTAATTGATTATGACGCAGAATGGGCAGAAGAAAATCGTGATCGTATCATGAAAAAATGGAGAAGTAAATTTTAATTTTTGAGAGGTGATATATATGGAGGCAGCACAGTCGATTAAAAAACAACCAAAACCGAATCCGTCCTTATGGAAACGATTTTGGTCTGAACCATGGTTTGCTATCGCAACAATTATACTTGCTGCAGCAATTTTACTGTTTATTGTTGCACCAGTATTTGCTGTGCTATTAAGAAGTATTGGAATTGGAACAGACACATTAACATTAGATTATTATAAAGAGTTTTTTCAAGCATCCTATTATTTGGAGGCATTAGGGAATAGTGTTCTGTCCGCGGTTATTACAACCATCATTGTACTATTTTTAAGCATCAACATAGCACTTTATGCAACGCGGATGAAAGGTTTTTTGTCTAAATCATATCGGGGTATTGCCTTGCTACCACTAGTTGCACCCCCTTTTATATTTTCTTTATCACTGATTATATTACTTGGAAGAAACGGGGTTGTGACAGGTTTCGTCAATAACCTCTTTGGAACAGAATTTAGTATTTATGGATTTTGGGGCGTTGTCATCGCGCAGATTATCGGTTATTTTCCGATTGGCTACATGCTTGTGGAAAGTACATTTCGCAATATGAATGCAGATTTGGAGTATGCCGCACATGACCTTGGTGCTAATCAATGGAAAACAATCACAGGAATCACCTTACCCTTAGCGAAGTCAGGAATTATCAAAGCAGGTTTATTAGTGTTTGTGATGGCATTAGCTGACTTTTCCAATCCACTTATTATTGGAGGCGGGACAAGCTTTTTAGCATCAGAAGCCTACTTGTTAGTGGTTGGACAACAAAACTTGGAGCTTGCAGCTGTATTAGGCGTCTTTTTAATTATTCCAAGTCTATTAATCTTTTTATTTCAAACTTACTTTCTCAAAGATAGTGATACCGGTACGATAAGTGGCGGATCCGGCTCGTTTAGCATTCCGCTGGTTAAATCTACTAAAGTCGTTGTGACAACCATTAGCACCATTTTTTCTGCTTTTATTTTATTAATGTTTATCATGGTAGTGTTAGGCTCCTTTGTAAAAATAATTGGAATTAATAATACTTTTACATTAGAACATTTTAATAATAAAACTGGTTGGGATTCCCTGTATACGAGTATATTTGTATCGATAGTCAGTGCAGTCATAGCAGCAGCAATTGGTATTTTGCAGGGTTTTTTATTTGCAAGAAAACCAATTCCGGGTAAAAAAGTATTCGAATTTTTAACCTTATTTGGGCTCGCAGTGCCAGGGACGGTCATGGGGATTGGATATGTACTCGTTTTTAATGGCTCCCCATTCTTTTTAACAGGCACAGTCATGATTCTTGTTTTAAACATGACATTTAGAAAAATCGGTGTCGGCATGGAAGCAGCAATTAGTAAAATGCATCAGATTGATAAATCTATGGAAGAAGCATCTGGTGATCTTGGCGCTGGACCGTATAAAACTTTCTGGAAAGTCATCGTACCTTTAATGATGCCATCGTTTGTGGCGGGTTTTGTTTATACATTTATGACAGCAATGGTTTCGATTAGTTCTGTTGTCTTCTTAATATCGCCGAATACCAATCTTGTTGCAATTTATATTTTGAACCTGGCTGAACAAGCTAAAGTTGGTTTGGCATCTGCTATGTCGTTTATTATGATTGTCATTGTATTGGCTAGCCTTGCGCTACTAAAATTCATAGAAAAAAGATTTGGAGTTCGTATCTAATTTTACTATTAAGGAGATTTTTGTATGTCAAATAATGAGTTTCTTGAATTAAAAAATGTCTATAAACATTTTGGAGATGTCAAGGCAGTAGATAATATATCTATTTCTATCAAACAAGGAGAACTAGTTTCTTTCATTGGTCCAAGTGGCTGTGGAAAAACAACATTGTTAAGAACAATTGGCGGTTTCAACCAACAAGATGCCGGAGAAATCATTTTGGATAATGAAAGAATTGATTCATTACCACCAGAAAAACGATCAACCGGAATGGTTTTTCAAAATTACGCGCTTTTTCCGCATATGACGGTATACGATAATGTTGCTTATGGTCTAAAGCAGGCGAAAGTTCCTGGAAAAGAGCAGCATGAACGAATCATGACCGCATTGTCTCAAGTGGAACTTTCAGACCATGGAAAACGTAAACCCTCAGAACTAAGTGGAGGCCAGCAACAGCGTGTAGCTATAGCAAGATGTTTAGTGCTAAAACCAAAAGTATTATTGTTAGATGAACCGTTATCTAATCTTGATGCAAATTTGCGAATGGCATTACGCGAGGAAATAAGGAAGATAAAAGATGAATTGAATTTGACTGTTATTTTTGTCACGCATGATCAGGAAGAGGCATTAAGTATCTCGGATCGTATTGCAGTGTTGAATGGCGGCGTTATACAACAGCTTGATAAGGCCGATGAAATTTATAATTATCCAAGTAATAAATTTGTTTCTACATTTGTTGGACATGCCAACTTTTTTACCGGTATGTTACAGGAAAAGGAAGGAAATCACTATCTTGATACAGAAGCGATGCAAGTCCCAATTAAAACTTTAGACGGGTATGACTACGCTCGACAAAAGATTGGTGAAACCATAACCATTCTTGTTCGCCCGGAGCGAGTAAAAATTAATATGGATAGTTCAGTAACAGGTACTATTACGAATATCATTTATAATGGAAATTTCATTCGGTATTTTGTAAATTCAAATGGTTATGAATTAAAAATAGATGACTTTAATACACGTGACAGTAAAAGATATCAAACAGGTGATACCATAGGAATTGAATTTCCTGATACACCACATATCATTGCGGAATAATACATCTTCTAATTTTTAATTTAACGAAAGATTATATTCTAAATAGAAAATAAGGAGAGGTTCATTTGAACATTCAATCGCAATTTATCAATGGCAAATGGTTGCTTGCAAATAAAAGAGATACAAGGGAAATTATTAATCCTTTTAATCAAAAAATCGTTAGTGTTGTAACAGAAGGTGATGAAACAGATGCCAAAGATGCTATTTTTGCTGCAAGAGATGCATTCGATAACGGGGAATGGCCAACATTACCTAATATAGAACGTGGTAGAGTAGTGAGACATATTGCAGATCTAATTGAACGGGATCAAGAAGAACTTGCTAGACTTGAAACGATAGATACTGGAAAGACTTTAGAAGAGAGCCGCTGGGATATGGAAGATATTGCTGAAGTATTCCGTTATTATGCAGACATTGGTGATAAAGACAGCGGAGAAGTGATTCCATCTCCTATTCCTCATTCAAAAAGCAGGGTTGTGAATGAGCCAATTGGAGTATGTGCACAAATCACACCATGGAACTACCCACTACTTCAAGCATCATGGAAATTGGCTCCTGCTTTAGTGGCCGGAAATACGTTGGTGATGAAACCAAGTGAAATTACGCCACTAACAACCATTAAGGTTTTTGAATTAATGGAAGAAGCAGGTGTACCGAAAGGAGTAGTCAATTTAGTACTAGGCTCAGGTGCCACTGTTGGTGCGGAACTTTCTAAACATCATGACGTGGACTTAGTATCTTTTACTGGTGGTGTTGAAACAGGAAAGAAAATTATGCAAGCAGCAACAAGCAATGTAAAAAAAGTTGCATTGGAATTGGGCGGAAAAAACCCGAACATTATTTTTAAAGATGCCGATTTCGATGTAGCAGTCGATAATGCATTGAATGCTGTCTACTTCCATGCCGGGCAAGTTTGTTCAGCTGGCACAAGGCTTATCATTGAAGATGAAATCCACGACGATTTTGTACATGCACTCCAAAAGCGGGTAGAAAATATTGTGTTAGGAAATGGCATGGACGATCAAACCGAAATGGGGCCGCTTATTTCCAAAGAACACTTGGAAAAGGTGAAAAACTATGTGGAAAACGGAAAAAAAGAAGGTGCAACCATTCTTGTAGGTGGCCAACAGTCGGATGATACTACTTTGGAAAATGGATTCTTTTATTTGCCTACTATTTTAACAAATTGCACAACAGATATGACGGTTGTCCAAGAGGAAGGATTTGGACCTGTCATCACTGTGGAGCGCTTCACGTCAGAAGAAGAAGCTGTGCAATTGGCGAATGATTCTATCTATGGATTATCTGGCGGCGTTTGGACACAAGATATCGCCAAAGCAGAACGCTGCGTACAAAAAATGCGCATGGGAACTGTTTGGATCAATGATGTTAATAATTATTTCCCGCAAGCACCATGGGGCGGCTATAAACAATCCGGATTTGGTCGCGAACTTGGTAAAACTGGCTTGAAGGAATATCAAGAACAAAAACATATTTTTACGAACCTTCAGCCCGAAACAATGAATTGGTTTGGAAATAGCCGTTAAGATTTTAACAAATGAAAAAGAGGTGTTTTTATGAAGAAAAGAAATGTTGTAACATTTGGAGTTATGTCGATTATATCTATTCTCTTATTTTCTCCACGTTCTAGACAAGCAATCTGCCGTACTGTAGATGGAGAAGCAGTAAACAAAGTATATGAATTGAAAAATATTCTAATGGATTGGAAAAGAAATAACTAAAACTCAAGTACGTGTCAATAACATTAAAAATACGATGTATAGGTTGAATCGCAATCTGTATGGCGTGGATATGGAGGTTTCATGTTATGAGAGGTCATTATGATTATATTGTTGTCGGTGGGGGTAGTGCAGGTTCAATACTAGGAAACCGTTTAAGTGAAGATGGTTCCAAAAGTGTTCTGATTTTAGAAGCAGGTAGAAGTGATTATCCGTGGGATCCATTTATTCAAATGCCAGCAGCTTTAATGTTCCCTGCTGGAAACCCATTGTATGATTGGGGTTATAAATCTGATCCGGAACCTTATATGAACGGAAGGCGCATTGCGCACGCACGTGGTAAAGTACTGGGCGGATCGAGCTCCATTAATGGTATGATTTACCAGCGTGGCAACCCGATGGACTATGAACGCTGGGGTGCAGATGCTGGCATGCAATCTTGGGATTATGCCCATTGCCTTCCTTACTTTAAACGTTTGGAAAATGCGATAGATTCTCCAGATGATAAATTTAGAGGCCATGATGGTCCAATTAAATTAACGAGAGGCCCAGCAGTTAATCCATTATTTAATGCATTTTTTGAGGCTGGAAAAGAATCTGGATACTCACGTACATCTGATGTCAATAGTTATAGGCAAGAAGGATTTGGCCCATTCGATCGCCATATTTATAATGGGAAGCGACTATCAGCATCCCACGCTTATTTAGATCCGGCTAAAAAACGTGATAATCTGGATATTGAAACGTTAGCTTTTGTTACGAAAATCAATTTTAATGGTACCAAAGCTACTGGAGTAACCTATCGAAGAGGAAAGCATTTAAAACAAGTACATGGAGAAGAAATCGTTCTTGCAGGTGGAGCCATTAATACTCCTCAACTACTGCAACTATCAGGGGTAGGAGATGTGGAGCACTTGCGCAGTCTTGGCATTAAACCAATTGTTAACCTACCTGGAGTAGGCGAAAATCTCCAGGATCATTTGGAAGTATATATCCAGCATTCTTGTCCATTACCAGTTTCAGAACAGCCTAGCTTGAACAAATTAAAGATGCCTTGGATTGGTTTGCAATGGTTAGTGGGAAGAAAAGGTCCTGCAGCAAGCAGTCATTTTGAAGGTGGGGGATTCATTCGTTCTAACGAGGATGTAGATTATCCAAACTTAATGTATCATTTCCTACCGCTTGCTGTTCGTTATGATGGGCAAAAAGCAGACGCAGCACATGGTTTCCAGGTGCATGTTGGCCCAATGTACTCTGATGCACGTGGATCAATAAAAATTAAATCAGCAGATCCTACTGAGCATCCAAGCATGGTGTATAATTATCTTTCTACAGAGCAAGACAGAAGAGAATGGATAGAGGCAGTAAAAATCACACGAGAAATTATCTCTCAGCCTGCTTTAGCACCTTATAATACTGGTGAAATCTCTCCAGGATCATCAGTAAAAACAGATGAAGAAATTTTAGAATGGGTAGCTAATGATGCAGAAACAGCGCTTCACCCTTGTGGAACAGCGAAAATGGGTGATGCAACTGATCCAATGTCTGTTGTAGACCCTAATAACATGAAAGTACATGGTCTTGACAATGTTAGTGTCGTCGATGCTTCTGCAATGCCGTATGTGACGAATGGAAACATCCATGCACCTGTATTAATGCTTGCGGAAAAAGCGGCAGATTTAATTCGTGGGAGGAAACCACTTGATGCTCTGAATTATGATTATTATGTCCACAAAAAGTTAATAGCAAATGAAAAATAATTCATAGGATGAGTCAATTTCATAAGTGCTTTAACTTATTCATAAACCGAACAATAATGCATATTATGTTTTTAACGTTTGTTAATTAAGCGCGCCAGTATTGTTGATTGGAATGGAAGGTGGCGACTCCTGCGGGAAAAGCATGTGCCTTGAGACCCCGCAGTGAGCGTAGCGAGGAGGCTCAAGCCATGCCCGCGGAAAGCGTCCACCTGCAGTGGAAATCAACGGGTTTAGCACATAATCGATTGTACGGGGATTGTATATCACGTTTGAATTATGAAATTGACTCAGTATATATAATCAATATAGAATACAAGATATATTCTAAGTTTGTAAAAATTCTAAGAGGCTTTCCATGAGGTTCTAAACCTTGTAGGAGCTTCTTTCTTTATGTCTATTGTCATATGAAAATATATAATTATAGTTTTCTGGTTTATCATAATATGGACACTATGAATTTTAAAAAACAACTTTGGAGATGGTGGGCAAACAATTATATAATTTATTCGATGAAAGTGGTCGTTTGTAATGATTTCATTACTATAATTTACGGAATGTTATCGTATATAACCCCTTGGATATAATTGGCTAAAGAATGCATTGATTGTGGAATAAGAATGAATGGGAATGGACTTTGTTAATAATAATAGAAACACATAATTACAGGGCGAAATTACATAACTGTATTTCGCAACTGAAAAGTGAGCCATTTCCCAATTTAATTGTGAGCCACTTTATCTTCATTCATTTTCATCCACTTTTCTGTTTCTTTCATTCTAAATGAAGGACCGCGCATATTTACTACATGCTTATGGGTAAGTCGATCCGTCAACGCTGCCGTTAAAACTGGGTCATGAAAGATTTCTTGCCATTTTAGAAAAGATAGGTTGCTAGTTATAATTGTTGACTTTCTTCCCGCTCGTAACGACAAGTGCGAAAATAAAAGTTCAGCCCCGTCTTTATCAAATGATATATAGCCCAGTTCGTCGATAATCACTAAATCATATTTCTCGAATTTTAATTCAAAAGCCCGCAGTGTTCGTTCGGAACGACACTCCTTTAGTTGATTGATTAAAGATGATACTGTCGCAAAATATACCTTATATCCAGCCATGCACGCCTCTATTCCAAGCCCTACAGATGTACGCGACTTTCCCATTCCTGGTGAGCCAGTTAAAATGACATTTTGACCTTGTTTTATAAAATCTAACGATTTTAGATGTGGTAACTTTCTTTGCGCTTCATCCGGCAACTCCTTCTCTTGTAATTCCTCTAATAACAGAAATGAAAGAAGCTAGTTCTAAACCGGATCAAATCACTTGGGTAAACGATATCACGTACAGAGAGCTTGAGCTAAATGTTCTGGAATATAAATTGGAAACGGAAAAAGGCACCAAACAATTTACTTTCATTACTAATATCAGAATTACCAAAAAGAACTCCCAAAAGCTTATAAATGCAGGGCGAAGCCGTTGGAAAACAGAAAACGAGGGATTTAACAGACAAAAAAACCTCAGGTACCATATTGAGCACGCAAGTAGCCGAAATTACAACGCTATGAAGAATCATTACTTGTTAACTCAGATCACGAATATATTGATGTTGTTGCACGAGCATGGATCAAAGATATTAAAGCGCATCAAAAAAACGGTAAAAGAAATATCCTCGAATCTGTTAGAAGCCTTCCGAGGGCAAACCCTAACAGACGAGGATATAGCACAACTGGGTAAACCGATACAAATGAGGTTCACCTAGTAAAGCAATTATAGCAAAGGAAGTGGTAAAAAGAAAATATAACTGAGTTATCCACAATTTCAAAAGGAAAATGAAGAAAATCTGTTTCTTTGACCCTAAAACAAAAAAATAGATAATGGAAAATAATTCCATGCGTGGATAATCTGTATTTAAAATTATAACCACTTTTTATATAAATTTAATCTTCATAGCTGCAATCCATTAATTTATTTGACAAATGCCACAATATATCGTAACATAAGATTAACAGAACCCACCACGCCTCTTCACAATGCGTACCAAGGTGGGACTTTTTATTATGTGGGGCTGTTATTTGATGAAGTCTAATAAATATGATGAAAACAGAATAAAGAAGCCAACTACACTTCAGGAACAAGTTGATATTTTTCGAAGTAGAAACTTACATATCGAAAATGAAGAAAGAGCTATCGAAATCCTGAGTCGGATTAATTATTATCGTTTTAGTGCATATACGCTTACTTTAAAACAAAATGATTATTTTATGGACAGTACAACATTTGAAGATGTTTACCGCCTATATGAATTTGATCGTAAATTACGTTCATTACTAGTAGCCAATCTTGAAGTTATCGAAGTCGCTTTTAGGGCCCAAATCGCATTATTTCATGCGCATAAATATGGTGCTACAGGTTATTTAGAAACCGAAAACTTTATAAATCCATCCTATCATGAAGAGATGGTCAAGCAGTTAAAACGTGAGATTCATCGAAGTAAGGAAGTATTTGTTTACCATCATAAAAATAAATATGAAGGCGTCTTTCCAGTATGGGTAGCAATCGAAGTGACATCGTTTAGTTTATTGTCCAAAATCTATTCAAACTTGAAAAATAGGGACAAGACCATTATCGCCAAAAACAATTATCACATACCCCATGAGTATGTTAAAAATTGGCTTTATTCATTATCGACATTTAGAAATATTTGTGCTCACTATGGAAGAATCTATAATCGTCGATTACCAATTCAACTGAAGGTCGATGGAAATGATCGGATAAAAGGGGTTGAAGGAAACTCAATTTTTGCTGCAATATTTATAATGGGAAAACTAATGATAGATAAAGTAGAATGGGCTTCTTTTGTAACTTCTTTAAGTGTGTTGATTGAAGAATATGAAGTTGTGGATTTGGAAAGATTAGGATTCCCTTTAGTTTGGGAAGAATTACTTCGCGCCTTGTAATAGAAGAATTTATTTTTAGACTTGCTAACTTCTTTTTATCTTTCTATAGCTGATAAATCCTTGGTAAATTACCATCTCACAACCTATAAAAGTAGAAAATACGGATGGGCGGAATGCCAGGAATGATGTAATAACTGTTTATAAGCCTTGATATGTAAAGGTTTATAGCGAGTGGAAAATAGAGTGTTAACTTTTTGTTAACCTTGAGTTATTAATAACTAATGAGATAAGGCCTTTCGTAAGTTGACTAAACTTATGAGAGGTCTTTTTTTCTATATTTTTTGTCATGTGAGCATATATATTCATGGTTGTGTTAATGTCGGAATGACCCAGTCTTTCTTGTATTTCTTTGACCCCAGCCCCAACTATGTATTATGTAATGCGACCAAGGCAACGTAACACTAAAAAGTAATAAAATAAAATACTCTCTTATCGCCACACAATTAAAGGGTTATCCTAGTAAGTACTGAATAGCGGCGCAATCTATTAATCATAGATTGCGCCGCTTGTATAATGAGTGCAAGTTTATTCTTTTCGCCCCAGTCCCATAAAACCTCTAATAATTTTAAATATAATAAATGCTGGTATCCATCCGATTACAGTAACAAACATATAAAATTGACCGACCCTTATGTACGACACGGGGCTATTTAAAATGAACGAAAACAGTAAAAATATTCCTGTACCGACACCAGCAGTAACGATAAAATACAATATCGGCAAATACCACCGCGTATGTGAACGCCAAAAAACCAAGCAAATCGGGTACAATATCATAAATGCCATTATTAAAATCATTGTATATGTCAATGTGAGAGCTCCATTATCTTCTACGGGGGTAAACGGAAAAATAAAGACTCCTATCATAAAAGACATTGCTGCAAGTGCCAACATAGTGCGGTTTTCCCATTTTCTCGTGCGCTGTATTTTCTGTTTCGCTTTTTTCTGATTTTCTTCCAAACTGTCTGCTTGTTTCGCTTTGTTATATTCCCATGTGACAAATGGACTTTTTAGACTTTTATCCCCGATTGGAGGATAAATGGTATCTGCCGACCATGGTTCACCAGTAATTTCTGAAAAATCGATATCATCTTGATCTATTTCATAAAATGCTGGCGCTAGATTATATTCCGTTTTGACGACCAAACAATCCTTGTCAAGAAAACGTGGAAGCCAATTTTTAAATTCATCCATATTATTGAATATTCTGAGGTAATTACCATTCTCATGTTCTATGATCATAATTGCGGAGCATTCGTAAGACTTTTTAGAGGATCTTTTTTTAGTGTCATACTCCATAACGAAATTTCCTACTAAAATACGGTGCACAGACGAAAAAGGAATAGATTGTTTTTCTTCTACTTGTTCTGTTTCAGGATCAATATATTCTTCATAGATTCCATTCTCATCTAATTCAAAATGATGTTTATATATTTTCTTCAATGATTTGTCGGGATAAAGCTTAACAGCCAAAAAACCTAGTAAAATGGTAATTGGAACAGAGTGAATTAAAACTTCCCACGGATCTGTCTGCATAATAATTGAAGCAATCGATGCGACAATAAGAATTAATCCAATGATAATAACCATCTTAAACTGGTTATAAAGACCTTCGTATACTAATTTTCCAGGTTGACTTGTCTGTTTAATCGGTTCATGGATATTGTGCGCCATTTTTAACTCCTTCCTTTATAAAAGAATATGACTTTTACATACCCATACTACGATCTACTGTGAACAGTCTATTTTATATTATGTGTTCAAGTCAAAAAATAACATTATTCAATTAAAATGAAAGTAGTATGATAGATTGTATATCATGTCCTAACAGTTATGCCTTCTTTTTTAAAAATAGCCATTTCTCTTAATCGATCACCTCCTTGAATTTTTCATTTATACCAAGAATATCACGGATAAACAATTCTTATTTTGCCAAATAAAAAACTGTGTAAGTAAGAACCGTACGTATTCTTACTTACACAGTTAATATTACATCCCTCGTGGGAAACGATATTTATGATATTGAATATAATCAGATTTTAAAATGTATTGAAAAGCGAGAGTTCACTTTTAGATTGCTCTTTTAATCAATGACTGCTTGCATATGAGCCTTTGTAACGGACCAATGTGTAGCAGACCAATATTTTTTTTGATCTTTTATATAAATGATTTGTGGAGACTCGTGTTTAACTCCTAAATCTGCCTCGATCTTATTCGAAACAGGACGAGATTCTCTCACCTTTACTAACGTATAATCTATATTTTCGTTTGGATGTTCTTTTAAATAGGCATTATATTCATCTAAAGCATTTGTACTTACTGGACACGTAGTACTGTGCTTGAGAATGATTTGATCTTTATCGGTTGATTTATTTAAAATGTCATCCCATTCTTCAGTTGTCGTAATTTCCTTCCAATTCATCTTCATTGTCCTCCTTTGAGTAATAATCGTGATAGAGTCTAGTATGTACGCTTACCTACTTTAAGTTTACGCCAAGAACAGAGTGATTTCAAAAATGGTGCTTCACTTATATTGGATTAAAGCGAAATGCACTGATGATTATTGCTTTATTAGTTGATGAGTTAATATTTTTAATCGTTAAGCAGCATTCACCAGTCAAATTTCAATTGCGAAATATGTTATTATAAAAGAAATTTGCTCTTGCCAATAGTAAGCTCGGTAAGATTTTAAAGTAAGGAGATTAAAAATGAAAAAAATAATGATTGTTGAAGATGATCCTAATATTGCTGCCTATTTAAAGTCTTATATTAAAAAGTATAATTATCAGGTGATTGCGATTGATCGGTTCGATAACATAATGGAATTGTTTCAGCAGCAAAAACCAGACCTCGTGCTGCTGGATATTAATTTGCCGTTTTTCGATGGATTCTATTGGTGCCGCCAAATACGTACGGAATCCATTTGCCCAGTTATTTTTATTTCTGCAAGAACAGGTGAGATGGATCAGGTAATGGCACTTGAAAACGGGGGCGATGATTATATTACCAAGCCTTTCTCACCTGATATTGTCATGGCAAAAATTCGCAGCCAATTGCGCCGCGCTTATGGAGAATACGCAGGAAGCCAACAAGAGAGAGTATTGGAATTGGACTGCTTAAAATTATATCCTGAGCGTCATGAATTACATTACGA
>DATGTS010000027.1:0-2596 GCA_035301745.1 Candidatus Avamphibacillus sp. | reverse complement strand
ACATTCAAAATTACCCTGGCACAAGAACTGGCAGTATCAGAAGAATATATAACAGACTTTTCCATGGTACATAAAAAAGATTCACCTTATGAATTATCGCAAAAAGTTATCCATGTCAATAAAAGCGCGATTGAATCATTAGCAGGTTCTTTAAATAAAAAGGAACTGGAAAATGCAGTGGAAATGCTTAAAATAGCAAGGAAAATTGTGTTTTATGGTGTTGGCGGTTCAGCAATCGCTGCTACAGACGCATTATATAAATTTACAAAACTGGGATTCCAGACAGAATTCAGTCAGGACTTCCATTACATGCTTTCGTTAATTCCTTATATGAATAAAGCAGATGTCTTTGTTGCCATTAGTATGTCAGGACAGACAAAGGATGTGTTGGATTTAGCCAGGTTTGCCCAAAACCAGGGAGCGACATTGATTGCGATAACGAATATTAATAATTCACCACTTTATAAAGAAGCGGATATCCGATTGGCCACACCAAATGTAGAAAAGGATTTTCGCGTTGGCAGTATAACATCAAGAATGACACAGCTTACAGTAATTGACAGTCTATATTTAAGTTTATTTAACAGTATTGGAAAAGAAGTTGTTGAACAATATCAATCAGCGAGAGAAGAAGTGATGAAATTAAGAAGGTAATTGTATGATTTTTAGCATAAATGAAATTTAATTTCATATAATTACTATAAATAGATTGACATTTAATTTCATGATGAGCTAAAATAAAAGATAGAAAGGAGATGTTATGGTGTTAGAAAAATTAGCTACGGAAACAAGAAATGTAAATACAATGAATCTGGATCAAATGTCAATTTTAGATATATTAAAAGTGATGAACGAAGAGGATAAAGGTGTTATAAAGGCTATTGAAAAGGAATTACCCAAAATAGAAGAGGCTGTCAATCTAGCAATACAGTCATTTAACTATAAGGGAAGGGTCATTTATGTAGGGGCAGGCACGAGTGGAAGATTGGGAGTTTTAGATGCAGTTGAATGTGTACCGACTTTTGGTTCTCCTCCAGAGATGGTACAAGGTCTTATCGCGGGTGGAATGAAAGCGATTGCGGACGCTGTTGAAGGTGCAGAGGATAATGAAGAACTGGGCCAAATGGATCTGAAGGAAATGAACCTAACCGAGAATGATACTGTTATTGGCATCGCAGCAAGCGGACGTACACCGTATGTAATCGGCGCATTACAATATGCAAATGACCAAAAAGCAAATACGGTAAGTATCTCATGTAATGCAGATGCAAAAATGAGCGCGTATGGTCAAGTAGCCATTGAACTGGAAACAGGCGCTGAAGTGCTGACAGGGTCAACAAGATTAAAAGCAGGGACAGCCCAAAAGATTGTGTTAAATATGATTTCCACTTCTGCAATGGTTGGTATCGGAAAAGTATATCAAAATCTGATGGTAGACTTAAAACCGACAAATCATAAATTAGAAGAAAGATCCAAGCGGATTATAATGGATGCAACGAATGCAGATTATGAAACAGCAAATGAATATTTTGAGCGGGCCAATCACCATGTGAAGACGGCAATCGTAATGATTCTATTACAATGTTCTTATGGGGAAGCAGTAGAGAAAATAAATGAAGGAAACGGATTTGTTCGCAATGCTTTATCATAAATAAGGGGAGGTTTATGAAATGGGAAAAGAACAAAACATGGCCGAAGGTATTTTAGCTCGTGTCGGTGGAAAGGAAAACCTTAAACGTATTACCCATTGTATGACACGTTTAAGGCTTGCTCTAAAAGACGACACCAAAGCAGATTATGATCAGCTCAAACAGGTTGACGGTGTTATGGGTGTTGTTGCTGATGAAACACTGCAAATTGTAATTGGACCCGGAACTGTAAATAGGGTTGCGGAAGAATTAAGCCAGCTGACAGGTTTGGGTGTCGGTGAAGATGCGGAACCTGAAGTAGATAATCTTACCTTTGAAGAACAGGCAGCAATTAAGAAAGAAAATATAAAACGGAAGAATAAAACGCCATTTAAAAACCTTTTACGTAGGATTGGTAACATCTTTATTCCGTTAATTCCCGGCCTTGTTGCTTCAGGTATTATTAATGGGGCAGCTAACTTTGCCAAAAACGCAGGTGTAAGTGAAGAAGTAACCTGGATGCAGATTTTGCTCCTACTTGGAAGCGGTATCTTTACCTATCTGGCTATTTTAGTTGGTTGGAATACTGCGAAAGAATTCGGCGGAACTCCGGTACTTGGCGCGATCGCAGGGATGTTCTTATTTAACCCGATGCTTGCTGATATTACGATTTACGGCGAAGCATTAACAGTCGGAAGGGGCGGTCTATTCGGTGTAATCTTTGCGGCCTGGTTAATGGCAGTTGTGGAAAAAAATGTGCGAAAAGGAATTCCGGCATCTGTTGATATTATATTTACTCCTTTAATTACTGTACTTGTTGTCGGTGTTGTTAGTTTATATGCTGTTATGCCAGTGGCAGGGGTTATATCTGACGGTATTACGAGCGGCTTAACTGCTTTAATTGATACTGGCGGTATTGTAGCCGGTGCGGTATTATCAGGATTTTTCCTACCACTTGTAATGGTGGG
>DATGTS010000026.1:0-4922 GCA_035301745.1 Candidatus Avamphibacillus sp. | reverse complement strand
TGACGAGGAAGATTTAATTTTCCGGACAAAAGAACTAAATGAATTTCTTGATGAAGCAGCAGAAAAATATGAATTTGATCCAAATAATATTCTTGCTATAGGATATTCAAATGGAGCTAATATTGCAGCAAGTTTATTATTTCATTTTGAAGATGCATTAAATGGAGCTATTTTGCATCATCCAATGGTACCAAGACGTGGTATAGATTTACCGGATTTAGCGGGGAAAAATGTTTTCATTGCTGCTGGAACGAATGATCCGATTTGTCCTTCCAAAGAATCAGAAGAACTAAAAAGCTTACTGGAAAATGCAAATGCAAACGTTCAATTACATTGGGAAAATAGAGGGCATCAACTAACAATGGACGAAGTAATTGCTGCAAAAAAATGGTATACCAACAAGTATGAATGAGTTCGGTTATCAACATATAATGCCGGCTGTAGAAATGAAGCTAATGAAAAAGTGCCTATCAATCAAACTTTTTCATTGGCTTTTTTATGTGAACAAATAAGAATGAAGAACTAAAAGTGGATCCAGATAAAATCTTGTTTGAGTTAACCGTAAGGAGTTCTATAGCAGCAAAAACGGAAATCTGTCTTTGGGTTAACTGTAAGAGTGTTCATCAGTGGAAGAAACAAGGAAAATATTTAGCTGATAAAGAGAATTGATTCTGATTTTCTGTTATGATAGATTAAGAAACTAATAGAAGAGGTCGTATGAATTCTCTTCTGCATTAATCTTTTTTTTAGGGGGAACCATTTTGGATTACAATGGAAACTTTTCGTCAGAGCAAGTTCAAAAAATAAAAAAGTTCGGTAAACGTATAGGTATTATTGTAGCCGCGTTACTGCTCGTTTTAATTGTTGGACTTATTACATTCAGATGGCTGACAGATTATATATGGATGGATACACTTGGTTTTGGAAAAGTCTTTACTACGATTTTTTCCAGTAAAATCTATTTAGGGTTGTCAGGCTTTTTACTTTTTGGAATAATTACCTATATTACATTATTCTGGATTCGGCGTTCTTATTTAGGCCACTTAGGCCCTGAAGGGGTACCGCCAATTGTTCGCTACCGAAAAACCAGTACTCTAATTATCCTTGCTGTATCGGTGTTTATTGGTGCAATTGGAAGTTCAATTGTGCAAGGTATTGGTTGGGAGCCAGCCTTAAAATTATTAAATTACGAATCATTCGATCAAACAGATCCTCATTTTAATATGGATGTATCTTTTTATGTGTTTATTTTACCATTTTTAAAATTCATCATTTATGTTTTACTAGGCTTAAGTATCTTCTTTATATTAATAGAGATTGGTGCTTATTCAGTCTTTAATATGTATCGGATGAGTCGTTCTGCACAATTGCATATGGGTGTAACGTTAAGCTTCATTGGTTTGCTTTTAGCAGGTACACATATTTTAGCACCATTTGAGTCTTTGCTAACCAATCAGGTAAATATCTTTCAGAAAAGTGTTGTTCATGGCTTAAGTTTTACAGATAAAGTCATTAACAATCCAGCATCTTATGTTTTAGCTGCTGTTGCAATTATAGGCACGATTTGGATGATTATTGCTTTGAGTCGTGGAAATTTACGCTCGATGATTAAACCTATAGTAGCGTATGTTGCTTTAGTTATTGTAGCTCAAGGGGCTTCCATTATTACGCAGAATTTTATTGTATCTCCTAATGAATTTTCCAGAGAAAAACCTTTTCTAAAACACAATCTTTTATATACTCGGGCTGCATATGATTTGGATGCGATAAAGGAAGAGGAGCATCCAGGTAATAATTCGCTTAGTGAAGATATGATTGAAAGGAACGAATTAACATTAAATAACATTCGTTTAAATGATTCACGACCACTTCTTGATATTTATAATCAACTGCAGACGTTCAGAACGTATTATCAGTTTAATGATATGGATATTGATCGATATGAAATTGATGGGAATTATGAGCAAGTCTTTATCGGAACAAGGGAACTTAGTACGGATGATTTACCAGAACAAGCGAAAACATGGGTTAATCGTACTCTAAGATATACACATGGATATGGTGTATCGATGAGTCATGTTAATCAAGTAACAAGTCAAGGTCAACCAGAGTATTTGGTGAAAAATATCCCGCCTGAAGGAACTATTGATATTACACGCCCGCAAATTTACTTTGGTGAGGAACCTTATCCAAATGTGATCGTGAATTCAAAAGTAGATGAATTTGATTATCCCACAGGAGAAGAAAACGAATCACATCGTTTTGAAGCAGATTCAGGAATTCCACTTACTGGATTCAAACGTTTCCTGTTCGCGCTTGACGAAGGGTCTTTCAGAATGCTCTTTTCTGACCAAATCACAAAGGATAGTCAGTTCTTAGCTACAAGAAATATTATGGATAGGGTCAATCGTATTGCACCATTTTTCCAATATGATGATGATCCATATATTTTTGTTAGAGAAGATGGGACACTTGCATGGATGATTGATGCTTATTTATCAGCGGAAAACTATCCATATTCTGAAGCTTACAATGGCCGTGAAAATTATATCCGAAATTCAATAAAAGTTGTAGTGGATGCTTATACGGGTGAGGTAGATTTTTATGTTACTGATCCTGAAGATCCATTGGTACAAACCTATATGAATATTTTCCCGGACCTTTTTACAACAGAAATTCCGGAAGATGTTCAAACTCATTTTCGCTATCCAGCAGATTTATTTAAAATCCAAGCATCAATGTATGGAACCTACCATATGTCCAATTTAGAAATCTTCTATAATCGTGAAGACTTCTGGCAATTCCCTACCGAAAAGTACTTTAATAAGGATATTGAAATGGAACCATATTATATTACGATGAAATTGCCAGAACATGATGAAGAAGAATTTATCCTTATGATGCCTTATACGCCTAAAAAGCGACAAAATATGATTGCTTGGATGGGTGTAAGAAATGATGGAGAAAACTATGGTGAGATGTTCGTATATCGTTTCCCTAAACAGAAAAATATTTATGGCCCACAGCAAATTGAGAACAGGATTAACCAAGATAGCGAGATCTCAAAGGAACTAAATCTATGGTCTCAAGGTGGATCAGAGGTTATTCGGGGGAATTTACTCGCCATTCCAATCGAAGATACTGTTTTATATGTAGAACCTGTTTATATTGAATCGTCAAATGAAACGTCACTTCCTGAGGTGAAACAAGTGATTATGGCATATGGCGATAATATAGTTATGGAAGATACGTTCGATAAAGCTCTTGCTAAAATCTTAAGTATGGTTGATCCTAATAGTGAAGATCCGGCTCGAGAAGATGAGGAACAGGATGATGCGGATCAAGAGCAAGATGTGGAAGATGAAGAAGCAGCTGACGAACAAGCTGAAAATGAGCCTGACGCACCTATTTTAGAAGCTGATGAAATATTAACTGAAATTGCTACTTTATTTGAAGAATATCGTTCTGCATTAGCTGATGGAAATTGGGAAGAAGCGGCTGAAATCATGTCAGATATTGAAGCTCGACTTCAACAAGTAGAATAAAAAAGAAGTGCTCACTTGGAGCACTTCTTTTTATTTTACCCTATTTTGTTTATCAAGTTGATTAAGTAGGATATCGAGTTCCGTGGATAATTTTAACACTAAATGGATTTGGTTTTCATTGTAAGCTCGGTACATTTTTTCTCTTAATTGCTCGATTCTTTTCTCTAGTTCTTTCAAGTTCTTACCTCCACCCAATATATATCTCTATATATAACCAAACCGCCATTCATTTAAACGTTTTTCTATAAAATAATATCGTTAGATTTCTACTCTTATAATAGCACACCTTTTTAATATACATTAATTCAATTTTCAATGAATAGAATAAAAATTAGAGGTTGTCGATGTAAAATTGTTTTTTTAAAAAAAGGGTGGAGCCATGAAGCAATTTATTTTAAAAAGTGGACTAGTTGTGTTTGGTGGAGTATTCCAAGGCTTTGGAATGGGTGTATTTTTATTTCCACAGTCAATTCCTTCTGGTGGGGCAGGTGGACTTGCCATTCTTTTAAATCATTGGCTTCCAATCAGCATGGGTCCAGCCTTATGGATTGTTAACTTTTCTTTGTTGCTTCTTGGCATCAATTATTTAGGGAAGCGATTTGGTCTCTGGACGTTGATAGGCATAACCATCACTTCTGTATCGATTCATTTTTTTGAACAATATATAATAATTGTTCATCGGAGTATTGGATATGATCTTATCATTGGATCTGTTTTTCTCGGGACAGGCATTGGTCTATTAATGCGGACAGGTGTTTCTAACGGTGGAGTTGGTGTATTAGCTTTCATGATTTCTCATCAAAGAAATATCTTGCCAGGTAAACCATTATTTCTTATAAATTGCTCTATCTTTTTTATAACTGCTGTGATTATAAGCTGGAAAATCTTTTTCCTTGCATTGATTAGCCAATGGATTTCAACAAGGGTTGTTGATTTTATTTTTGAATTTAATGTAAATCGTCTACCGATATTGGCGAATAAAAAATAAGTCCTTCAGACAATGCCTGTCAATTTATAATCATAGAAAGGGAAAACATTATCTACCATTAAGGAGAAACTAAAGATAATTATAGCGAAATACGGTTTTTTTGTTTTCTTTTCCGTCTAACCCTTTAACGTGAAGTAAGAGAAGAACGAGTAGTCCAACAATTAATGTTAGTGCAGCAATAGATAGGAACATTCCCTTATTTGACCAGTCCATAAGACGTGCAAAAACGGGTGGACCGATTGCTACTCCAATAAACCTTACAGAGCCATATAATGAAGTTACAAATCCCCTTCTTTCTTTTCCAACTGAACCTGTAATAAGGCTGTTTACACAAGGTAAGGTGAGACCAGCCCCAATGCTGCTAATGGAAAGGATAGCAAGAAAGGGAA
>DATGTS010000025.1:0-11730 GCA_035301745.1 Candidatus Avamphibacillus sp. | reverse complement strand
GTAAGCGTCAAATACTCAGCACCTTCTAGTTGTGAATGTAACATGAGATAATCTCCATAGAAAAAATGCTGGAGGTTATGCTATGAATGATGCTGACAAAAGAATAGAATGGAAATCCAGGTATGATGCTTGGAAAACAAGTGGATTGAGTGCTGCTGAGTGGTCTCGCATCAATGATGTAAAAATACATCAGATGTACTACTGGATTCGAAAGTTTCGAGAGGAAGAAATTTCTACGAACGAGCATCAATCAAAATGGTTGACGGTGGATGTCCAAGAAATCTCCTCCCATCATACGGGTCAGGAATCTGTGCTTATTCATTACGGTGCACTGTCCATCGAAGTACGTCCAGGCACCGATTTGAATCTACTTTCCGATGTAGTGCGTGTGATTCAAAATCGATGATATCTAACGCAAATTTTGAACGAGTGTACCTTGCGCGTGGAAGCACCGATCTCCGGAAATCGATTGATGGTCTCGCAGTCATCGTCAAAGAATGTTTCGATTTGGATCCCTTTTCCCCTTGTTTATTCGTTTTCTGTAATCGGAAAAGGGATAAACTGAAAATCCTACAATGGGATAATAATGGGTTTTGGCTCCATTATAGAAGATTAGAAAGAGGAACTTTCAACTGGCCATCTGAACAAGAAGGAGTGCCGATGGATATCAGTCCTCGTCAGCTACGCTGGTTATTAGATGGCTTATCCATCGAACAAAAACAAGCCCACCCCGCAGTGACAGCACGCACGATTCTATGAAATTAAAAAACTTGAGAATCCGACTGGTCAAGCCGGATTCTTTTGCGTATACTGGAACTATGAAAAACATGGACATGAAACCTCAAGAAACAATTGAATACTATAAAGCGCGTACCGAAAAGCTTGAAATTGAAAAGGAAGCTTTGGAAGCAAAGCTAAAATGGTATGAGGAGCAATTTCGGTTAAGTCAACAACGTCGTTTTGGTTCTTCCAGTGAGAAGACCAATTCAGACCAGCTGTCCCTTTTCAATGAAGCTGAAGCTACCGCAAATCCTGATGAAGAAGAACCGACGATTGAAACCATTACATATACACGCAAGAAGCAGCGAAATCGTCGAGATGAAAAACTAGAAAACCTGCCTACTGAAACGGTGGAATACCGTTTGCCAGCTGAGGAACAGGTTTGTTCGTGTTGCGCTGGACCCCTACACGAAATGAGTACGCAAGTACGCAGAGAAATAGAAGTTATTCCAGCACAAGTAAAAGTGAAAAAACATGTCCAATATGTCTATGGTTGCCGTCATTGTGAACGCCATGAAATAGAAACGCCTATTGTCACGGCAAAAATGCCGGCTCCTGTTTTTCCGGGAAGCCTGGCATCTCCATCGTCAATGGCTTATACGATGACGCAGAAATACGTTGAAAGTATGCCTTTGTATCGCCAGGAAAAACATCTGGAGCGATTTGGCATATTCATTTCCAGGCAAACTTTATCCAATTGGATTTTGTATGGAGCCGACACCTGGTTGAGTCCTGTTTACGACCGAATGCGTAACCATCTATTGGATCAGGATATCCTCCATGCGGATGAGACCACCTTACAGGTTCTTTCAGAACCTGACCGACGAGCGACTTCCAAATCATTTATGTGGCTTTATCGGACAGGACGAATGGGGCCTCCAATTGTATTGTATGACTACCAGCGAACCCGTGCATCCAAACATCCTTTACGATTTTTGGAAGGTTTCCGTGGATATTTACATGTGGACGGGTATGCCGGTTATAACGGAATCCCTGATGTCAGTCTGGTCGGTTGTTGGGCTCATGCCAGACGTAAATTCACAGAAGCTTTGCAGGCTCTTCCTGAATCGGCTAAAACTACTCACGTTAAAGCCAAAGAAGGTCTTGCATTCTGTAACCAACTTTTCTCGATAGAACAGGATCTAAAGGACGTTAGTCCTGAAGAACGTTATAAGAAACGTTTAGAACGCAGCCAACCGGTATTGGGGGCTTTTTTGGCATGGCTTCATGAACAAGCCCCAAGAGTGTTGCCAAAAAGTGCACTTGGGCAAGCCATTAACTATTGTCGTAATCAATGGGACCGTTTAGTAGCTTTTTTAGAGGATGGTCGTTTAGAAATGGATAACAACCGCGCAGAACGATCCATTAAACCGTTTGTAATCGGGAGGAAAAACTGGCTGTTTAGCAATACCATAAAGGGAGCTAAATCCAGCGCAATCATTTATAGCATTGCGGAGACTGCGAAGGAAAACGGATTAAACCCATTCAATTACCTTAAATATTTATTTGAACAGCTTCCAAATATCGATTTGACGGACAAAGAAAAATTAGATCAACTCCTTCCTTGGTCCACAATAATTCCAGAAGAATGTCGTGTTCCTAATAAAGCTAAATAAATCATAACAATAGTCCACATCAAAAGGATAGGTGTGGACTATTTTCCGCTTACGAAACTCTGCAAAAAAATTTGATTCTTAGCTTCTTATGCATACTAGGTCACACCAATATCATTTTTTTCAATATTTACTCGTGAATTCTATATACGGATTTTCAAATACCCACTGTTTTGGGAACGGGAATCATGACACACTTTTGCTAATTAATCAACACGTGAAAAAACTAATGTTAAGAATTTAGTATGTTCAAAGAAATAGGGACGTTTAACTTACTCAATCAAGTCCATAATCTTATGTAAAATCCTTTACAATATTTTTAACTACTTTATTTGTAAAAGTTTTTTTGGGGGATTCCCCCCAAAAAATTCATTATAGATTTTGGCGTGAAAGTCCGATATTTACACCTTGTCTTTAATAATGACTCCACGATAACAAATATTTTATTAAGTGTAGTCGACCACTCTTCTATAAAATTACCACATCGTCCAGAAAGTTGGACGGCCAAGATAAACCACCTACGCTTCACTCAGGCCCGTGCCAGACAAGGCTAAAACTAGAACATAATCACCGGCCCACTATTAGTGCATGAAAGCTTCACGGATGAATTTAAACAACAAATTGTTCAATTAAACGAATCTAGAAAACCAAGATCTGAAATTATTAAGGAATACGACCTTACACCTTCTGCATTCGGCAATTGGATTAGACAATACAAGAATTCAGGTTCATTTAAAGAAAAAGATAATCGTACTCCTGGAATATAATATTTTAAAGCAAGCAGTGCTGATAATCTCTTGATGCATAAATACCCTATATCAGCAATGTGTGACGTCCTACAAATTCCTAGAAGCACGTATATACTACTAAGCAAAGAACGAAAAAATAACGATGCAGAAATAGTCAAATTAGTCGTTCAAATATTTAAAAATAGCCGTAATATTTACGGTCAGATAAAAATAAAAAAAGAGCTTGAAAAGCGAGGTTGGACAGTATCATGCCGTAGAATGGGACAAATCATGAAAGATCAAGGACTAGTTTCAAAATACACTGCCCTCCAATTATAAACCATCAAAAACATCATGTTTTTATGGTACTGTTTTTCCCAACCAACAGGTGCTCGAATTAGCATTATTCGATTATGTTAATTGGTTTAACAACATTCGAATCCATGGTTCTTTAAATTATTTAACACCGAAGGAGTATAACAAATAGAGTACAGCACAGCCTAGTAGGAATACATACACTTGATTCAAAGAGGTGGGCATGATAGCCTTTTCGGCAAACCAGCTTTGTTTAAGTTAGCTGGATTCATGGCTTAGAACTCATGCCCACAGAGGATCCGAGTCAAGTGACAAGATTAATTTTTGAAAAATTATGATTAGGCACTGAACTAATCACTTTGTAATTAAATATGACCTTAAAAAATTGTACAGTTTAGTGTTGACATACCACCTATATATGATAAATTATATAATGGTAATATTTACACCATTAATTGCCATTTAAATTTTTATTTAGCTGCATATTTTTGTCCTAGCAATTCTTCTTCAAAAAAAGCTTCTGTATTCTTTTTATTAATTTCATTTTGAGTAAGTAAACTTACAACGATTAAACAAACTGTATTTGCAATTACTCCCCATAGCATTGGCACAACGCCAAATGGCATTTCTATTGGTCCGAAACTAAAGAATAATGAGACGATAACCCCAACAATCACCCCAGTAATAGCTCCTTCTTTAGTAACTTTTCTCCAGAATAATGTTGCTATAATTAACGGGAAGAATTGGGATACTCCGCCATAGGCTTGAGCCATAATTGTCCACAAAAATTGTGGTTGGGTCAGTGACAATAGATAGGCTAATATTGAGATAAAAACAATAATTAGCTTTGTCATTTTTAATATATTTTTGTCATTGTCTTTTTTCTTAGAGATTTTTGAATAAAGGTCTTTAGAGATTAATACCCCTTCCGCATGTATTAAACTATTAACAGTGGAAAGCGAGGCTGCAATACCACCTGCACCTAATACTCCTATCATCCAAACAGGTGCATGTAATTTGACCAACTCTAATAGCGCAGTATCTGGAACTGTCAAATCTGGTAGCAGGACTGCTGCAGCAATTGCGCCAATAACAATGGGTAACTGTGCAATTAAACTAGCGAAAATTATTAGCGATCCAACTTTTCTAACCGATTTTATTGAATCCGTGGAATATATGCGCATAAACATGTGAGGCCACATATATCCACCTAATCCAATGACCCATGCCATTGAGATAAAGTATGCCCAGCTCACATCTTCGGGTCCGGGTAATGTTAATAATTCTGGAACTGTTTGTTCTGCTTCTTTGAAAAGATTCGGTATTGATCCAAACCCTTTATATGCTACTAGAATAACAACCGCCCAAATACTTACCAAAAAGACAACACCCAAAAACACATCTGTCCAAGCTACACTTCTTACACCACCGAAGTAGATGAAGATAAGACAGATCGATAAACCGATTAATAATCCTAGCCAATATGGAATCTTTCCATCAGTAAACACTTCAAGTATATAACCTGTTCCTACCATCTGAATAACGATATAAGGAACCATAAAAACTATTCCAATAAAACTAGAAATATATCCTAAAAAGTTACTTTTAAAACGATCAGCAAACAAATCTGCTTGTGTAGTATATAACTTTTTGTCACTAATTTCCTTAATTTTTGGTCCAAGGAAGAAAAATACTAATCCGGCGATTGCACTACTTGTAAAGCCAAATACCCATTCAAGTCCCTTCGTGTAAACCTCTGCAACAGCACCTAAAAACAGGGACGAACTATACCATGTTGCCATAGACGTGAAGAAAATCAATACTACGCCTAAACCTCGTTTACCCAACATGTATTCATCGATGGAAAGTGCAGAATTATCCTTTTTCCCTCTTATTGCTGGGATTAATCCAACACCTAACGTCATAAATAAAAATGCGAATATTATAATAATTACTGTCAATGATAACACCTCTTTTTACTTAGTATTGTTTAATGTGTTTACAATTTCATGTTACTCGTCATTAGCAATTTTTGAATAAACAACGGATAGAACAAATAGCATTGTCGGCCAAAATAAATTCCAAAAGAAGAAAAACGGTACTCCTAATACGAAAGGCCTTACATTATTCGCTATCATAACAATAGGACTTGCTGTCATACATGCCGATAAAAGGATTAATACAAAAACAATCCTCTTTGTATTCTCATTCATCCTTGAAAACCCTCCCATTTTTCGTTCTAAAGACGATTGTTATCGCTCTCATCTTAAATACTTTCCCTATATTCAGTGTTAGTTTATACTAAACATCAAATCATCGATGATTCGATACAGAGTATATGCGGGCATGATAAACGAATCAAGGTGTTATTAAAGCTATCATGCCCGATAGTCTTCACATAATCTTATTAAACTACCTGCCGCCTTTATAAGCCTGAGGAGTTTTTTTAGAAATAGAAATATTAATCTTCTATTTCAACAATAATTTCAACTTCTACTGGAGTATTAAATGGAAGTTCGCTTGTTCCAATAGCGGATCTTGCATGTTTTCCTTTTTCACCAAATACTTCAAGAAACAAATCAGAAGCACCATTCATAACAAAAGGATGATCTTTAAACTTCTCATCACTTTGTACAAAACCTAATACCTTAACCACTTTTTTTACCTTATCTAAACAACCCAAATGCCATTTAAGAACAGATAAACAATTAATGGCACATTGCCTTGCTGCTTTTTTTCCTTCTTCAACAGATAAATCCTTACCCAGCTTACCCTCTAATAAAAGCTCTCCGCTAACTCGGCAATCTTGACCAGATGTATAAACTAGATTCCCAACTTGGGTGACTGGCACATAAGAAAATTTAGGTGTTTGTACCTCTTCTAATGTAATCCCTAATTCATTAAGTTTATTTTCAGCTGACATAAGATATCTCTCCTTTTAAAATTCATGTTTACTTTGATTCAAGTATTTTTAACGCAAGATTAATAAAAATTTTCGAAGCATCAGTTACTTGCTGAACTTCTACAAATTCATCAACAACATGTGCTTGTTCTAGTGATCCAGGTCCACAAATAACAGTTGGAATTCTCTTATATACGGAAAAAAATGGTGCTTCACAGGTAGCCTCAAACGCCTTGACATTTACTTCTTTTTCGCAAAGTTCCTCAACTACACTCTCTAGACTCTCCACTAAAAGATGATTCTTTGAAATATGAGTTGCTGGAAGAAATAAATAATTTTCTAATTCATAATCGATATTATATGTATCAGAAACATTTTGTAACACAATTTCTATTTCTTCCAATGCCGTTTCTTCAGTTTCGCCGCTCAGTAATCTACGATCAATTTCAATTTCACATTGACTTGGGACTACATTTATGGCTGTACCGCCTTTAATCTGTGTTACTGTTAATGAAGCATTTCCTAATATGGGATCACTTCTATGCTTTATCTCTTTATTTAGTTTTTCCAGAGCTTTAATAAAAGTAGACATGTTTACTACTGCATTATTGTCGTTTTCTTTTACTTTTGCTGCATGCAAAGGAGTCCCCTTCGTTCTTAGACGATATCTAGCAACACCCTTATGTGCGATACAAATATCCAATTCAGTAGGTTCACTTATTACGACATAATCAGCACTTACATTTCCTTTTAAAAAATGCTTCATTCCTTTGTTCTCTCGTTCTTCATCGACATTGAAAAAGAGTATTAATTTGCCCGCAAATGGATTTCCCATACGTTTTAATACGATAGCGGAGTAAATCATGGCTGCTACGCCAGATTTCATATCGGCAGCTCCTCGACCATAAAGCTTTCCTTCACAAATAAAACTTTGAAAGGGATCACTTTGCCAGCCTTTACCTGCCGGGACAACATCCAAATGACCATTGTATAGTAATGTTGGTCCACTGAATTTACCTGTTAACTCTGCAATAATATTTGGTCTACCATCAGCAACCCACTCTAAATTTGCTTCTATTCCATTATCAACAAGAATTTCTTGTACATACCGGGCTACTGACTCTTCCGTATTAATAGGATAATCACTTTTTTTTGCTATTAATTCTTGTACGATATCTATCAATTCTTTTGATTGAAAGTAATCGATAAAGTTCGTAAGGCTTCCATTCATTAGATTTTACAGCTCCCCTCGTTTAATAATTTTTTCCTTTCGCACTGATGTCAATTTCCCCTTGATACTTCCCATTTTTAAATGCATATACAGTTTCGTTTAAATTAGGTATTACACAGGAGTGATTAGGTACAATTTCGATCTGATCACCAATTTCAAAATATGTTTTTTCAGGATCAAATCTGAGATAACCATGTTCTTCATTCAGCTGTACAATTTCTACGTCAGGATTTCCAATAATAAAACCATGATTATTTCCTGCAACCGATAAATCACTTGTTAAAGTTTTAGATCCGGCATCTATTGTTGCATGACCTGGCAAGGGAATGCTGACAATAGTAGAGCAAATTCGAAGTGCACATTCTTCTGGCGTATAGATACCATGTGCAACAGCATTGATATCTCCAAAAACATAGTTACCTGCACGGCTTTCCGATATCCCTTTCAATTGCTCTGCATGGAAAGAAGAAAGAGTCGATCCGCCGGATGTAATTTCAACTTCAATGCCATTTGATTCAAGAAACTCCTTATTTTCAATCAAAAGATTCGCTTCACGAATTGTTTCTCGCTTTACTTCTTCTTCTGTGGCTAAACTGTAAATTTGCCCCACATATGTGAATAAACCTTTGAATTCTATCCCAGGTAATTTCAATAATTCTTTGGCAAAATCTAATGTATCTTTTCCAGATTGAACTCCTCCACGATGGCTGCCACCATCGATTTCAATTAATACTTCAATCTTTCTACCGGTTAACTCTCCTACTTTTGATAGCCCTTTCGCAACTATTAAGCTATCAGCAATAGTACGAACGGTAATTTTCTGAGCCAATTTTTGTAATCTATCTAACTTATCTTGACCTACAATTGGATAAGCCAAAAAAATGTTTTCAATTCCTGCATTAGCAAAGACTTCTGCTTCAGATAATTTCGCACATGTTATTCCTTTTGCACCCGCAGCAAGCTGCTTTTGTGCGATTTTAATACTTTTATGTGTTTTAATGTGTGGCCAATGGTCAATCCCGACATTTTCCAACCGTTTTTCCATCATCTCAATATTTTTATTTAATTTATCCGTATCAACATAGACATATGGTGTACTTAACATACCAACTAAACCTCCATTCTCACTTTTAATTACAAATAAGTCGTATTAATTGTGAAGCTTTATTAATGACTTCAGCTAAAACATTGTAATCAAAAATTTTTTTAGGTATCAATGATCTGCCTAAGCCAACCGCAACCACACCCGATTTAATATACGTTTGAATATTATCTTCGTTTATCCCTCTCGTTGCGATTAACGGAATATGCGGTAATGGACCAGACAGGTTTTTAAATAATCAGCGCCCATAGAACTGGCCGGAAACACCTTCACCATATCCGCACCATGTCCATAAGCAGTTAATATTTCCGTTAGCATTAAACATCCGGGGATACTTTTAATAGCCCATGTTTTCTAGTCACTTTAATGGTTTCAAAGTCTAATGTAGGTGATATGATAAAATGGGCTCCATGATAAATGGCTGATCTTGCGGATTCAAGATCAAGTACTATCCCTGCCCCATCAATATATCCTCGTCCACTTCAATGGATAATTGTTCAATAATTTCATAAGCCTTAGGAGAATCAAGGGTTACTTCAAATACCTTGATACCACCCTTTTTCAGAAAATGAAGGATGCAACCAGCATCATCAGAATTCAGGCCCCTCATAATGGCAATGATTCGATTATTTTTCAATTATTGCAAATAAGACATGTTCTTTTCTCCTTCTTTTAACATACTTTTATGACTAACCCTTTACCGCTCAATAAACGTTTTATCTCCTTCATACGTGGGAACGTCGTCAAGATATGACAGATCTTCATTATCGTCTGAAACAGAAACAACCATTGAACCAATCGTATTGGAAAATTCTAACGACTCTTTTAACCCCCTTTTCATTGAGATAAGAATAAATGTAGCCCGCATTAAATCCATCACCTGCGCCAACAGTATCAACGACTTTTATAGACCTCTTTGCCGGAACTTTTACAATTTCTCCATTACAGTAGCCAATTGATCCTTTCTCACCACGTTTAATAGCAATATGTTTAGGACCATAAATTTTAATCGTCGTTATATATTGTTCCAGTGTTTTTTCGCCAAATAACCATTTGGCTTCTTCCTCACTGGTAAAAACAAAATCAACGTAAGGTAATAGCCTTCATAATCCTTCCCATGCTTCTTTAATACTCCATAATCTCGATCGTATATTCGGATCAAATGAAACTTGAACATTATGTTTTTTGGCAAGTTTTGCAGCATGCTCCAAAATCCTGATGTTTTTTGAGTTAATGGCTGCAAACACGCCTGTTAGGTGAAGAATTTTTGTTTTTCGTATATAATCTTCGCTAATACTTTCTTCTGTTAATACTTCTGTCGGTAAACGATCGTGATAATAAAAAGTCCGCCCGGAACCATCCTCCAATATTTCTTTAAAATTAATGGACGTCGGATAGTCATCAATAAGTTTTATTTCCGAAGTATCAATACCTTCACCACGAATGAAGTTTAGTGCGTATCTGCCAAATTCATCATTACCAATACGGCTGATAAAGCCTGTTTTAATTCCTAGTCTTGAACATCCGATAGAAAAGTTCAGTTCCGCCCCGCCGACCTTTCGTTCATAAGAATGAACATATCTTAGTAGTCTCTTGGACATGGAATTAAACGTTATCATGGCATCGCCAATAGTTATAACATCCTTCTGTATCACACTGACCTCTTTTCATTTACTTCTGTTTGATTGATTCCCGAATAATTAATTTTGGTTCAAAACGATAAATGTCGCCGGACTGATCATTTTCTGTATTGATTTCTTGAAGCAATAATTTTGCTGTCTTTATTCCATCTCAAATGTAGATTAGGCAATTGTTGTTATAGTCGGATTAAATGCGCTTGCAAAAGGAACCTCATCGATTCCAATAAGGGCGAGATCATCCAGAATTTGAATTCCTTCTTCTCTGCAGAGTTCAAGGATTTTAATTAAGGTTATAATCATTCCCGGCAATTAACCCTCTAGGGGGATGGGGAAAACTAAGTAAATGTTTGACAGACTTTTTGATTTGTTTTAAATCCGTTTTAATAATAAATTCTTCGCTTTCAGGCAGCCCATAGCTTTTAAAAGCTTTTCTATATCCATTTACCCTTTCTAACCGAGGTATTAAATGTTGATTTAATGTCGTCGTCACAATACCAATGTCATGAATTCCTTCCTCAATGAAATGCTGAACAGCAATCTTACTTGCTTTTTTCATTCTCCAGCAAAATTGAATAGCCTTTACCGGTCGGATTTAGCCAGTCCATAAAAATCAAAGATACTTTGATTCAATTAACTCGTTATAAAGCTCCATATTTTCACAAGTAGGAAAAACAATTAAGCCGTCTACTTGTTTTGGGATGAGCATTTCAATATAATTTTTTCTTTTTTGGATTATCATCGGCATTACATACGATGGCATGATACTGATTTAAATGACAATAATCTTCAATAGCTTTAATAATTTTAGTTGAAAACGGATACAATATGTTGGCAACAAGAACATCTATTGTAGATGTTTTCTTTTGTTTTAAACTACGAGCTATATAATTTGGCATATAATTCAGTTCCTCGATTACCATTTTGATGCGATTCTTAGTATTTTCGCTCATATAACTAAAACGTTGATTAAGGTATTGTGACACGGTACTATTAGAAACATTCGCTAACTTTTCCACATAAGCAATACTAACTTTTTTCATCCAAATTACTATCTCTCCTTTAACTAAATCGGTTTACTAAATCGATTTATAATAAGTTTAACAGAATATGAATTCGTTTTCAATAGGTTGATTTTTTTGAGATGATTGTTTTTCAGACAAATAGACCTATATAATACTCCAATTTTTAACTCATCAAAACAGTTGCAGTATTCTTGGATCTACATCAATATATTGAGTACATTAAAGTTAAGTTTTTCAGTTGTTCTTTAAATATTATTTATATTAAACTGTCGTGGCTTGACATAGAGCCTCTCTCGGTACGATTTCTAAGTCAGGAATTCAGCTAATTTAAAAATATGCTGGTTTGCGTAAGAGGCTATCATGCCCACCTCTTCATATAAAGCTATGCAGTGAACGT
>DATGTS010000024.1:0-24766 GCA_035301745.1 Candidatus Avamphibacillus sp. | reverse complement strand
TTTTAACGATTATTTTTGCCGGTTTCAGTTATTATAATCTACGAAAGCAGGTGTTATAATGGGTGTTATTGAAGCAGATACGTTTTTATTGGTTGGGGTATTTTTAGCTTTAGGTGCAGGCGCATTGTCGTTTTTATCTCCTTGTGTTCTACCTATTTTCCCGGCTTATTTATCCTACATTACTGGAATTAGTGTAAAAGAACTACAAGGGAAGCAAAACACACACGTAAGAAGTAAATTATTAACCCATTCTCTTTTCTTTTTATTAGGTGTTTCACTTGTTTTCATTGGACTAGGTGTAGGAGCTTCCTTTCTGGGACAATGGATCCAATCTTTACTAGTTGGTGATTCTGGATTACTTATTCAACGTCTTGCCGGTGTGTTTATCATTGTGATGGGATTGTTTGTTGCAGGTTGGATTACAATTCCAGCGTTAATGAGGGAAAAGCGTCTTCAATCCAATAAAAAACCAGTTGGCTATTTAGGAACTTTCTTTGTTGGATTAGGATTTGCAGCAGGTTGGACTCCGTGTATTGGTCCTATTTTTGGTTCTATTCTATTGCTTGCAGCCAGTAATCCAGGACAAGGAGTTCTTTATACGTTTATGTATGTTATTGGATTTGCACTCCCGTTCCTTATTTTAACCTTCTTTCTCGGATCGACACGTTGGATCACGAGGCATAGTGGGATTATTATGAAAGTCGGTGGAGCAGTAATGGTTATCATGGGATTAGTTTTATTTACAGGACAAATGCCACGTATTTCGGAATTTTTATTGAATCTCGTGGAAGGAACTTGGCTTGAAAAACTAGGATAAATACAGGATGGTGTATTCAATTGAAAAGAGCTATTTTAATTATCGTTATCGTTGGAATGGTAGGATGGGCAATTTATGATTTTGTGATTAGTCCAAGCAGTGCACAGAAAGAAGAAGAAGGGGACGTAGAAGTTGGTCTTGAAGTCGGTAATCTTGCCCCTAATTTTGAATTGGAAACATTAGAAGGTGGAAGTATTAAGTTATCAGATTTAAGAGGAGAAAGAGTGATGGTAAATTTTTGGGCGACATGGTGTCCCCCTTGTCGTGCGGAAATTCCTGACTTGCAAAAGTTCTATGAAGATACGGACATTAATATTTTAGCGGTTAACTTAACAGATACAGAAAACAGCTTTGATCATGTACCTAAATTTGTTGAAAATTATGGTATGGAATTTCCAATCTTAATGGATGAGGAATCCAGTGTCTCTACCACGTATCAAATTCAGCCAATACCAACATCTTTTATGATTGATTCGGAAGGGATCATCCAATATAAAGCGATGGGTGCAATGAATTATGATTTAATGGTTCAAGAATATGAAAAAATGGATTAGAAATTTATAGTTAGTTTAAGGAGGTATGACATCAAAAGCTTGTGATCAAGCATTGTTATTCTCCTTACATAATGAAATTTGAGGTGTCATCATGAAACAAAGTGTTTTAGTTGTCGAAGATGATGAAATGATTCGTAAATTAATATGTAGTTATTTAGAAAAAGATAACTATTCTGTTGTTGAGGCAAGGGATGGGAAAGAGGCACAAAGTGTTTTCTTAAATACTCATCCCTGTTTAATTATCCTCGATTTAATGTTGCCAAAGATGAGTGGAGAAGCTTTTTGCAGGTGGGTTAAAAATATCGACCCTGATGTGTCCATCATTATGTTATCTGCTAAAGTACGCGTTGATGATCGTATTTCTGGTTTGAAGATGGGTGCAGACCATTATATGACGAAACCATTTAATCCTGATGAATTAATGGCGAATGTTGAAGCGGTGCTTAGGCGAACAGGCCAGTTTTGTCAAAAAATCGTTTTTGATGGGCTGAGTATTATGCCACGTAAAGGTCAAGTGATACTTTATAATAAAGAAATAAAACTGACAAAACATGAATTCCAACTATTGTACCTGTTGATGCAGCAACCTAACATTGTCTTTTCTAGAGAGCAACTTGTTAACGAACTTTATCCTTATGCTGAAAAAATAGTACTTGAACGAACAATCGATGCCCATATTAAAAAATTAAGAGAGAAAATAGAAGAAGTTCCATCTTCACCTGAGCGCATTCAAACAGTGCGGGGAATGGGGTATAAATTTGTTAGCTCTTCTTAAAAGGTGGCTTCCTGATGGATTGTTATGGCGATTATCTTTTGTTAACTTTATTGTCATAGCTGGGACAATTGGTGTAAGTAGCTGGGCTATTTATCGTACTGCATGTTTTATAGCAGGTGGAATTGGAAACTTTGAAGCCTTGCGTCAGCAACAATTTAACTCAACTTTCTTACAATATGTGTTAATCTTTAGTTTGATTGGACTTGCTTTAGGGAGTTTTGTGCATTTTTATTTAATTAAAAAATTACTAAGACCTGTACATGATTTGATTGAGGCGACAAAACAGCTGCAAAAGGGAGACTTTCCTGCGCCAATTAAGGTTGATTCCGAAGACGAAGTAGGCCATCTTACTGAACAGTTTAATCGCCTGATTTCTCAATTAAAAGTGAATGAAAAAGAGAGAGGTAAATTGATTAATAATATTTCCCATGAATTTAGAACCCCATTATCTAATTTAAATGGTTATCTTTATGCATTAAGTGAAGGTCATTTAAAGGGGGATAAAGACATGTATTCTTCATTATATCAGGAAGTCAATCGCCTTATTCATTTAATAGAGGATATGGATAAATTAAAAGAATGGAATCATCATGTAAGCCAAGGTTTTCTTCAAAAAGAATTCATGGATATTAAAGAACAAGTTAATCAGAGTGTATCGATGTTTAACTTGAAGTTAGAACAATCCAATATCCCTATTATCGATGATATTGAAAGTAAAAGGTTAAACATAAATATAGAGGGAATCCAGCAAGTACTAAGTAATTTGCTCGATAATGCGATTCGTTATTATGAGGGTCATACTCCGATTTATATTGAAGGACAGGAAATTCAAAAGGGGTACAAGATAAGTATTACAGGCCCTGGGAAGATGATAGAAAAACGCGATATCACACACTTATTTGATAGGTTTTATCGAGTGGAGGAATCAAGAAATCAGGAAACTGGAGGTTCAGGTCTTGGACTTGCTATTGCTAAAGAAATTGTTGAAAAACATAATGGGGATATAGGCTATTCCTCGTCTGATAATGAAAATACTTTTTGGTTTGTATTGCCATTCTTATGATAATAGGTGGCTTTTTTCTTGTAAAGCGACTTCATTTAGTGCAATGACATAAAAATCGCCACTTTGACTTCTTTTATGATGGAAAAATAACAAAACGTAAGATAAACTATAATATAGAGTTGTTCATTCATTTTTTGGAGGTAAATGAAATGAAGTTTTTTGGTTATCAAATTTTAGCAATCGGAGTGATTTGGGCCGGGATGGCTTTCTTTTTTAATGATATGGATCAAGTCGGAAAGATTATTTTCTATCTTGTCACTTCATGGCTCTTATTTTTAATTGTTTTATTTGTAAAAAGCCTTTTTAAAAGGAAGTCACTTAGCACAGATGAAAAAGACCAAGAAGAATGAGGAAGGTTAACATATGCTAAAAGTTGAACATTTATATAAATCATATGGAGATAAAGTTTTATTTAGAGATATTTCATGTACGATTACAGAACAAGATCGGATTGGGCTCATTGGTGTAAATGGTGCCGGAAAATCTACTTTTTTAAAAATCATTGCAGGAATAGAATCAGCTGAATCTGGTACCGTCCATCATGCAAAAGACTATCGAATTGAATATTTAAAACAAGATCCTGATTTAGATATGGATTTAACGGTTATCGAGCAAATTTATTACGGTGATTCAGACATCATGATAGTGATGCGCGAATATGAGCAAGCATTACTTGATATGCAGTTAAATGAGTCGAGTGAAAAAGTACAGAACCGTTTAATGAACATGCAGCAAAAAATGGATGAATATGAGGCTTGGAATGCGAATACGGCAGCTAAAACGATTCTATCGAAATTAGGTATTACAGATTTTAACCGAAAAGTGGCTGAGCTTTCAGGTGGTCAAAAAAAACGGGTTGCCATTGCTAAAGCACTTATTCAACCCGCTGATTTACTTATTCTGGATGAGCCAACAAACCATTTAGATAATGAAACGATTGAATGGCTAGAAACTTATTTAACCACTTATCAAGGCGCTTTATTACTTGTTACCCATGACAGGTATTTTTTAAATCGGGTAACAAATCGAATTTTTGAATTAGATAAAGGGAATTTATATCATTATGAAGGTAACTATGAATTATTTCTTGAAAAGAAAGCGGAACGTGAAGAACTTGAACGAAAAAGTGAACAAAAACATTTTAATACATTAAGAAATGAATTAGCTTGGTTAAAGCGAGGGGCTCGAGCACGTTCAACAAAACAGAAGGCGCGGATTGAGCGCATTGATGAAATGAAGAATAAAACATTTCATACCAAGGAACAACAGGTTGAATTTCAAGCTGGAAGCGAGAGATTAGGAAAAAAAGTTATTGAGCTTAAAAATATTAGCAAAACATTTGGTGATAAGAATTTAATAAAAGATTTTAGCCATTTATTCTCATCAGGAGATCGTATGGGAATTGTTGGCCCAAACGGATGCGGGAAAACGACCTTATTAAATATTATGGCAAACCGAATTGCTCCAGATGAGGGGGAAGTAGATGTTGGTGAAACCGTCAAGATCGGCTATTACACGCAAAGTGATGAAGAATTAGACGGATCATTAAGGATTATCGACTATATTAAAGAAACAGCTGAAGTGATTACAACAAAAGACGGGAATGTGATAACTGCAGAGCAGATGTTGGAACGCTTTTTATTTTCCCGGAGGCAACAATGGACATATATTCGCCGCCTATCTGGTGGAGAGAAAAGGCGATTATATTTATTAAAAGTCTTAATGACGGAACCGAATGTTTTATTTTTAGATGAGCCAACAAATGATTTAGACACGCAAACACTTGGAGTGTTGGAAGATTACTTAGAGCATTTTCCAGGCGTTGTTATTACTGTTTCACACGATAGGTATTTTCTTGACCGTGTTGTTGACCGTTTAATTGTCTTCTCAGGTGAAGGAAACATTCAGTTATTTTACGGGAATTATAGTGAATACATTGCTGAAAATGATCATGCTACCGAAAATAAGCAAAAGAAAGAGAAGCAAGACAAGAAGGAAATACCAAGGAATACCACCCGAAAGAAATTATCTTATCATGATAAAAAAGAATGGGATGTCATTGAAGATGAGATTATGGAACTCGAAGAATCGATAGAAAATGTAAAAATGCAGGTTGCAGAAGCTGGCAGTAATATAGAAAAAGTGCAAAATTTATATGCTAAGCAACAAGAATTAGAAGAAGAATTAAATGAGAAAATGGAACGATGGGAAGAGTTATCTTTATTAGTTGAAGAAATTGAAGCAGCAAAAAAATAATCGTTTATCTTTATAACCGTATCGGGAGCCTGTTGGTTTGATACGGTGTTTATTTTCTCATAGACAAAATTAGTACTAGGAGCTTTTGACTAAAAAACTGTTTATGCGTATAAAAATAGTCCACCTAAACATATTGCGGTATTGTTTTGAAAACGAATTTGAATTCTTCCTTTTTCGATAATATATGTTAAACTAAGAATAGTCTGTAAAAGTGGGTGGGATTATTGGAATGCAAGAAATTTATAGTGACGTAATTCAATTCCGTGGCAATCATTATGAATTTGGAAAAAAACAAGGTATACTCTTGAAGGATTCTTTTACATTGAAAAATAGAAAAAAACAATGGAAAGTGAGACGTCCACGCTTTACGATTGATGAACAAGAAACGAAAGATATTTTTATGCAATTTGCTCCTCAAATGTGGGATGAATTTCAAGGTTTCCAAGATGCCTTAGGTTGGACGATGACAGAGGTTTTACAAGAGTTTGGTGGCTATAGATTGGAATATAATAAAAGTGGCTGTTCAATTTTTACAGGGTCTGATTACTTAGTTCGGAATTATGATTATCAACCTAAAACATATGAAGGCCGCTATACACTGTATCAGCCAACAGATAAAGGATATGCAGTGATTGGTCCATCTCAGCGTATTACAGGTCGAATGGATGGGATGAATGAAAAAGGACTTGCGATGGGATATAATTTTATGCATCGAAGAAAACCTGGAGATGGATTTGTTTGTAATATGATCGGGCGATTAATTCTTGAAAACTGTGCATCAACTGAGGAAGCAATTAATATGTTAAAAGAGATACCACATCGCCATTCCTTTAGTTATGTTCTGCTGGATGAAAAGGGAGAAACATTTATCGTCGAAACATCCCCCCGTAAAGTTGAAATAAGAAAAAATAATATGTGTACGAACCATTTTGAAGTATTAACAGATGAAAATCGATATCATTTAGACGACTCAAAACAACGTCTTCAAGTGATGAAAGAGAAAGAACATAATGTCTCTGATGCGTATCAAGCATTCCGCATGCTAAATGATGAGGATAAAGGTGTTTTTTCAAAGCAATATAAAAATTGGGCAGGTACAATTCATACTACTGCCTATTTTCCGAGAGAAAAAAAGGCATGGTTTGCATTGGGTGGGAACCGTGAGCCTTATACATTTGATTTTGCAAATTGGATAAATGGAAACGATTTAAACATAAAACAGTTATTAGGTAAGGTAGACACAGATATACCGTTTGTCCATATGAGAGAAAATGTTCGCTAACATTGAAACAATTATACTTTTTTGGGTAAGACTATTAAATGAATATGTTTAAAAACTTGTTAATTAGGAAAAGTAAAAAGGACAATTGTTTTATTTTTGCAAACAAATCATGTAAACATATTTCTCATTGCATAAATAACTACTAGAACTTACGTCTTCTATAGTTTATGTAACTAAGTTTTTCAATGATTTTATAAAAATATACTTATTTCAATTTTGATACCAAATAAAGGGAGGCTGCCTGAATGAAGTTATTCCAAGTTAGAAAAGGGCAATTTGTTTTTTATAAAAATGAACTTCATAAAGTATATTCTGTAAAACCAATGTTCAGAAACTCGGTGCACTTATATCGTTTGAAAGATATGAAGCAAATACTGACCCAGGCAAGGGAAATATCGTTGTATCGCCCACAGAACAATGATACATTTATCTTTTATGGAAAACGGTATACGATTGATGAATCCAAAGTTCCTGAGCCAGGTGATTATATTTTAATTATTAAGCCTGCACCAGACTTTTTGGATCATTATTCATTAAATGAAATTGAAAAAGTCCAAAGTGTAGAAAACGGAAATGTTGTTACAACGCGTGATAATGGGGTAAAACATCATGAGTATGTTGTTATGGTACCTGGACGTAGTGAAGCTAGCCAAGAAATCGCCTATTATGACAAAGATTTAGTTCCGGAAGAACAACGACTTGAGGACGAATCAATCTCTTATTTGGCAGAGAACGATGAATCATTAAGGCCTCACATCGGAGATATTTATATTGATTTGAAAAATAATACAAAAGCGATGGTTGTTGCTATGACGGAAGATGAAGTATTATTTGGTCATGGAGTCCGTGTTCATGTAGCCGAACTACTAGATGAAAATAATTTTGCTCTCGTGTATCAAATTGATGAAGAACTATAATTTTAAACAAGTTACAGAGATTATCTGCTAAATAGCGGATAATCTCTGTTTTTTTATACGAGAATTAATAAGGTAACTAGCCGCAATTAATAAAATGGTGGAATACACATATATTTATATTAAGTTAAATCATACAATTTAGATAAAAAAGGGAGGAGATGGTTATGGGGTCAAAATGGATTAAAATTGCAGTTATTTATTTTCTTGTAGGTATTTCTGTTGGTCTGTTTATGTCTTCAAGTCTTCAATTGCAATGGGCCTCTGCACATGCCCATGTTAATTTGGTAGGTTGGGTATCTACTGCTATCATGGGAGTTATTTATTCGGTATATCCTAAAGCGGGGAATAATGTACTCGGTAAATGGCATTTCTGGCTATATAATATAGGTTTACCAATTTTCCTTTTAAGTACCTTCATGGTTCAAGTGAAGGGGATGCTTGATTTCGCACACATATTTACATTTACAGGTGGCGGACTCCTTGCAGTAGGTCTTATCGTTTTCGTTGTAAACATTTACATTAATGTTCATGACAATGATACAATAAACCCAGGTAAAAAAGCTTCATAATTATAATTGAACGGTAAAAATATTAGACGAACAAAACAATGTTTTTTATCTCAAATCATTGTTTTGTTCGAGTTTTGCTTTGTCTATAACTTTAATCCCAACTTCTTTTATTAGAAAGAACTATAATAAATTTAAGGAACTTAAAAATATAATTCCTATCGTTATTGGAACAACCCAGCGCATTATCTGAAACCATGTATTATACAAATGTAAGGATAAATGGTTGCCGGACAAAAACTCTTCTTTCATAAGTGTTCGATTCATCCCATATCCAATGAATAACGCAATCATAAGGCATCCTACTGGCAACATAATGTTGCTGACAAGAAAATCTGTTGCATCAAATATAGTGAGTCCAATGATTTTAAAATTAGATAAGTTGCTCGACGATAAAGCGGACGGAATTCCGGCAATAAATACGAAAGCTCCGGCAAGCCAAGTGACTTTTTTACGCGAATGTTTCTTCTTTGCTGTAAAGGCTGACGTAATAATCTCTAACATACTAAAAGATGAGGTTAACACAGCAAATAAAAATAATAAGAAAAATAAGCTTAAAAACAAAGCTCCAAATGGCATTTGTGCAAAAGCCTCTGGTAAAACAACAAATAATAAGCCAGGTCCCTCGGCTGGTTCAAGTCCAAATGAAAATACAACTGGGAAAATCGCTAATCCCGCTAAAAGCGAAACAAAAATATTCATTATCGATACAGTAAAAGCCGATGATGGTAAACTAACTTCTTTATTTAAATAAGAACTATAAGTAACCATTACTGAAATTCCTACTGCCAATGAGAAGAAGGATTGGCCAAGTGCATATAAAATATTCTCCGCTGTAAGTCTTGAAAAATCAGGTTTTAGGAAAAATTGAATCCCTTCTATTGCTCCTTCAAAAGTGAATGCACGAATAATGAGAATAACGAAAAAAATAAACAGTAGAGGCATGAAGATCTTACTTGTTTTTTCAATTCCATCTTTAATTCCAAACGATACGACAATAATATTGATCAAGACGAATAATGCCAACCCTATAATCGTTATGAAAGGATTCTCTGTAATCGAAGCAAAAAAGTAAGCATAATCAGCATTGTCTTGAATTACTTTACCGATGAGGGATAACACACTATAAATTAACACCGAGCCACCAACGACGCTATAAAAAGACATTAATAGAAAAGCTCCAACTACTCCCCAAGGTCCGATAATGGTCCAAACTGGGTGTTTTGCTAAATGTTTATATGCGCCTACTGCCTCTTTCTCGGCTCCTCTTCCAATAATAAATTCCGCAATCAAGAGAGGGAGACCAATAATGATGGTAAAAATAATAAATAAAAGGAAAAATGCGCCACCACCATTCATACCCGTCATATATGGAAATTTCCAAATGGCGCCTAACCCTATGGCAGCACCAGCCGACGATAAGATAAATCCCAGTCTCGTTGTCCACTGGTCTTTTTCCGCTTGCATGTTTATCCCTCTTTCTACATAAATATCTTAGTTGTAAACATAATTATTCAGTATAACATGAGTTGGATACATAAGATATAAATCGTTTTATTTTGTAGATATGTTTTGTCCTCAAATTTATAAAATCTTTTTGAGAAAAGAATATTATATAAATAGCCTAATAATACGGCGACAATTTCAGGTAATAACTTTTTATTTTAAAAATATAATTAGTTTTGATTGTTGAAAAAATTATAAAGTTCAATTATACTATTAGCTGAGATATGAAATGGCATTTCATATAGTGAAATAGGAGGGCATTCATGAAACATGTTTCAAACAAAGTGAAAAATTTACCCCCGTATTTGTTTTCTGAGTTTCAAAAAAGAAAAAAAGAATTACAAAGTGAAGGTGTAGATGTTATTGATTTAGGGATTGGAGCACCTGATTTGCCAACACCTAGTTTTGTAGTTGAGAAATTAATACGTAGTGTTAAAGATCCCAAAAACCATCGGTATTCACCATATAATGGGACAATGGAATTTAAAGAAGCTGTTGCCAACTTTTATAAAGAGCAATATGGTGTTGATTTAAATCCTGAAACAGAAATATTAACATTGATTGGCTCCAAAGAAGGGATAGCTAATCTTACCCAAGCTGTCATTAATCCTGGTGACAAAGTATTCATACCTAATCCTGGTTATCCCGTTTATAGGACAGCAGTCATGCTTGCAGGCGGTAAACCAGTGGAAATTACGTTAAAGGAAGAAAATAAATTTGTTCCACAATTCAATAAGTTGGACAGTATTGCTCGTGAGACAAAGTTAATGATTTTAAATTATCCGAGCAATCCAACATCAGCAACCGTTGATTTAAACACTTTTTTGGAAACGATTACATTCGCAAAGAAACATAATCTTCTAATTGCGCATGACGCAGCTTATGATTTAGTAACTTTTGATGAATATAAGTCACCAAGTATAATGCAGGTTCCTGATGCGAAAAAATGGGCAGTTGAATTTGGCTCTTTATCGAAAAGTTTTAATATGACGGGATGGAGAATTGGATATGTGGTTGGTAATGAAACAGTCATCGATGCTCTCTCAACGCTAAAAAATAATGTTGACACTTCACAGTTCATACCGATTCAAAAAGCGGCTGCTACAGCATTGAAGAGTGATTTATCCTCTGTAAAGGAAAATAATGATATCCTTCAAGAACGAATGGAAACAATGCATCAGGCATTAAGTGATATGGGGATTGAAGCAGAAAAACCGAAAGGAACCATTTTTATATGGGCCAAAGTTCCAGAAGGGCTGTCATCAACTCAGTTTGCAGATAAGTTACTAAATGAAGCAGGTGTAATTGTTACTCCTGGAACTGCTTTTGGAAGTGCTGGAGAAGGTTACGTCCGAATGGCTTTTACAGTGAAAAAGGAAAGAATTAAAGAAGTTATGAAGCGAATGAAAAGGCTAAACTTTCAGGAGGTGTCTGAAGATTTATGACCGTAGATACTGCAAGTCAGATAGTCAAAGTAATGACAGGTGCCGAGGCTATCGTTGAGTGTATGAAAAAAGAACAAATACAAAAAGTGTTCTGTGTCCCTGGGGAAAGTTACTTACCTTTGTTAGATGCGCTCCATGATGAGCCAACGATTGAAGTGATTACAACCCGGCATGAAGGTGGGGCATCTTTTATGGCAGAAGGATATGCAAAGGCTTCTCTAAAACCTGGTGTCGTTATGGCCACAAGAGGAGTAGGGGCAACAAATCTTTCTATCGGTGTCCACACTGCTTATCAAGATTCTACACCAATGGTTGTCTTTATAGGTCAAGTTCATAGCCAGTTCAGGGGAAGGGAAGGTTTCCAGGAAGTTGATCTTGAAAAGTATTTCGAATCCATTGCCAAATGGTCAGTGGAAGTAAAGGACGCAGGGAGAATGCCTGAGCTTGTAGGGCGTGCTTTCCGAATTGCTAAGTCAGGAAGGCCGGGCCCTGTAATCGTTTCGCTACCTGAGGATGTTTTACCGGTGGAAGCAGAAATGACGTTTGGCCCTGTCACGAAACCTCCAAAACCAGTACCAGCAGAAGAAGAACTTGATCAAGTGAAGAAAATATTAAATAAAGCTAGAAAGCCTCTAATCATTGCAGGAGGTGGTGTAAAGACTTCACAAGCAGAAGAAGCATTAGTAAAATTTGCTAAAAAAAACTCTCTCCCTGTTATTGCAGCATTTAGACGACAAGATATTTTTCCAAATAATCATCCATTATATGCTGGACATCTTGGCCTTGGAACAGCTAAAGATATTTTAGAAACAGTGCAGGAAGCAGATGTTATCCTCGCTATTGCAACAAGGCTTTCAGAAGTAACAACTCAAGATTATTCCATTATTACAAATGATAAAACATTGATTCATCTTGATATTGACTTTGATACGTTAGGGAAAGTTTATCCACCGGATGTGGGCATTATAGCTGATGCAAAAGAAGGGATTCGAGCTCTGACCAAATTAGATATAGATTTTGCTGAATGGAAAGATTGGGCCCAAGAGAGAAATACTGCTTTTCGTCAAAACAGCAAGCTTGTAGTTAGTGAAGAGGATGTTATTAATAAAAAAGTCATCGCTTCGCTAAAGGAAAAAATACCGTCAGATGCCTTGTTGACGAATGATGCAGGAAATTTTGCCGGATGGCTGCATTCTTTTTATTCATTCGATGAAAAACATACGTATGTAGGTCCAACTTCGGGGGCTATGGGATACGGCTTGCCAGCAGCAATTGGGGCAAAAGTTGCCTATCCAGACAAACAGGTTGTAGCACTTGCTGGGGATGGTGGATTTATGATGACTGCTCAAGAAATGGAAACCGCAGTACGTCATCATATCCCAGTCATTGCACTTGTTTTTAATAATAAGATGTACGGCACCATACGGATGCATCAAGAAATGAATTATCCGAAAAAAGTAATGGCAACAGATCTCGGTCAAGTGGATTTCGCTGAATTTGCCATAAGTGTTGGAGCACATGGATATACCGTGAAAACTAGCGAAGAATTTGATACAGCACTAGAACAAGCACTTCATCAAGCACATCATAAAAAAGAACCCACTGTCATAGAAATCATCACAGACAAAGAACAAATTTCAGTAACATCAACGATAGAGCAAATTAGGAAGAGAAAGTAATAATTCAACTCCACAGTTATATGAGTGTAATGATTAAGCATTTTTCTAATTTCATAGAAAAAATTAATCACTTTTAGGAGGAATAATAAATGGTAGAAACATTAATGGATGTTAAGAAGTTATCAAATTATATTAATGGAGAGTGGCTAGAACATGATGGGGAGACTGCAAAAGTTAAGAACCCTGCAAATGGTGAAGTGGTCACAGAAGTTCCGTTATCAAGTGCAGATACAGTTGATCAAGCTGTAGAAGTAGCGAAAAAAGCACAAAAGGAATGGGCATTGACTCCCGCTCCCCAGCGTGCAGAGGTTCTCTATCAAGTTGGTAATCTTATGAAAGAGCGAAAGGAAAGATTGTCCCAACTCCTTACGCTTGAAAATGGTAAAGTACTAGAAGAAGCTCGCGGTGAAGTACAAGAAGGAATTGATATGGCATTTTATATGGCTGGCGAAGGGCGAAGATTATTTGGTCAGACAACGCCAGCAGAACTGAATAATAAATTCGCAATGAGTGTTCGCTCTCCAATTGGTGTTGTTGGAATTATTACACCTTGGAACTTTCCAATCGCTATTGCTACATGGAAGTCATTTCCAGCTATCGTTGCAGGAAATGCGGTCATCTGGAAGCCTGCTACAGAAACACCGATTATGGCATATGAACTTGCAAAAATCTTTGAAGAAGCAGGACTTCCTAAAGGGGTTATTAATGTTGTGTTTGGCTCAGGGCAGGCGGTTGGAGATGCGATGGTTCATCATGATGATGTTCGTGTTATTTCATTTACAGGTTCCAATGATGTAGGCAGAAATATAGCTGTGGATTGTGGTCGTCAACTGAAAAAGGTTTCCCTAGAAATGGGTGGAAAAAATGCTGTCATTGTAATGGATGATGCTGATTTAGATTTAGCTGTGGAAGGAATACTCTGGAGTGCGTTTGGTACGAGTGGGCAGCGCTGTACAGCATGCAGCCGGGTAATTGTTCATGAAGATGTGAAGGATACATTAGAAGAACGCCTTCTTGTGGAAATGGAAAAACTCACTATCGGGGATGGGTTAGATGAAGCAAATAAAGTCGGGCCAATTATTAATAAAGCAGGCATGGACAAAATTAAAAAATATATTGAAATCGGAAAGAAAGAAGGAGCTAAATTACTTGCCGGTGGTTATGAATTGACAGATGGCGAATATGGAAAAGGATATTATTTTGCACCAACAATATTCTCTGATGCAACTGCTGATATGCGAATTGCGCAGGAAGAAATTTTTGGTCCAGTTGTATCCCTTATTCCAGTAAAAAGCTTTGACGAAGCGATTGAAGTGAATAACAGTGTAACGTATGGTCTTTCTAGCTCTATTTTCACGAGAGACGCAAACCGTGTTTTCAAAGCACAGCGTGATCTGGATACAGGTATCGTATATGTAAATGCAGGTACGACAGGTGCGGAAATCCATCTGCCGTTTGGTGGAACAAAAGGAACAGGAAATGGGCATCGTGACTCAGGGGTTCAGGCGTTAGATGTCTTTACCGAGTGGAAAGCAGTTTACGTTGATTTTAGTGGAAAACTACAACGCGCACAAATCGATGTGGAATAGTAAATAATATTCGCTTTTAGAGGCGGGGTTATTACTGCTGCACGTTAACCTACGATAATACTTTGCAAATTTTATAGGAGGCGGTTGGATGAAAATAGGTGTTCTAGGTTCAGGATTAATGGGGAAAGAAGCAGTACGTGACTTGGTAGCAAGTGAAGGTGTTAAAACAGTAGGCCTAGCTGATATTGACTTTGAACGAGCAAAAAACGTGCGTGACCAGCTGGATTCCCCGAAATTAACAGCATATCAAGTAAATGCCTCGGATGAACAGGAACTAGCGGATTATATGCGTGAATTTGATGTGATTATTAATGCTTTATTTTACTCCTTTAATGAAATCGTGGCCAAAACGGCGATTAAAGTAGGTGTAAATTCGATTGACTTAGGAGGGCATATTGGTCACGTCACAGATAAAGTTTTAGAGATGAAAGAGGAAGCAAAAGATGCTGGAGTAACATTAATACCAGATCTTGGCGTTGCGCCAGGGATGATTAATATCCTATCAGGCTATGGTGTAAGCAAGTTGGATAAAGCTGAATCGATTAAACTTTATGTTGGGGGAATTCCAGTAAAACCTGAAGCTCCACTCGAGTATAATCATGTTTTTTCCATGGAAGGACTGTTTGATCATTATACAGACCCTGCACTTATTATTCGCGATGGGAAAAAACAAGAAGTTCCAGCTTTATCTGAGGTTGAAAAAATTCATTTTGAAAAATTTGGGCCACTTGAGGCATTTCATACTTCTGGTGGAACATCGACGTTGCCTCATTCGTACCCTGATTTAGAAACATTGGAGTATAAAACAATTCGATACCCAGGTCATGCAGAGAAATTTCAATTACTCGTGGATTTAAATTTAACGAGAACAGATTATGAAATAGATCTTCATGGACAAAAAATAAATCCTCGTGAAGTTTTCTTAAAAGTACTTGACCCTATCGTTGAGCTTGGGGAAAAGGGTGACGCTGTATTGCTTCGTATTGTTGTTTCGGGGCTTAAGAATGGGAAGCCAACTACTTATGAATACGAAATGACAACATATAAAGATAGAAAACATCAGGTTACAGCAATGGCGCGAGCGACTGCCAACACTATTTCGACAGTTGCTCAAATGATTGGAAACGGTACGATTACGAAAAAAGGTGTATATCCACCTGAGCAAATTGTTCCGGGCGATGTGTATATAGATGAAATGAGGAAGCGTGGAGTTCATATAAATGAAACGGAAAAAAGTGAGAAAAAACAAGTAAATGTTTAATCGACATGATATCCCTCTACCATTGATGTAGAGGGATAATTATTCATTATAAATTAGAGGGGATGGTCATGAATCAAAGTGTCATCAAAGCACTAAAATTATTAGATTTGTTTTCTGAAGAAGCAAAGGAACTGTCCTTAAAAGAAATAACAAAGCAATCAGGACTGCCTAAACCCACTGTCTATAGACTTTTGACAACATTGGAACGGCTTAATTTTTTATATAAAATTAAAGAAAGTGAACATGACAGCAAATATCGTCTTGGATTAAAACTTTTAGAGCTGGGAAAGCTTGTTTCCGATCAACTCGAAGTAAGAGGAATCGCACTCCCCTTCATGGAAAAGCTTAGGGATGAAATCAATGAGGTTATTCATCTCGTCATTGTTTACCAAAATCATGCGGTATATGTTGAAAAGGTGGATAGCACAAGAGCCCTAAGATTAAATACCCGAGTGGGAAAAAACACTCCTTTATATATTGGCTCCGGTCCGAAGCTGTTACTCGCTCATTTACCAAAGGAGAAGCAAGAGGAAATTTTACAGCATTCACAATTACAGCCACCAAAAAATAAACATAAAATGGATGAGGAAAAGCTAAGGAAGGAGCTAGAGGAGATTCCCAAAAAAGGTTATGCCTATAGTATTGGCGAGCAAGATTTAGATACAACAGGGATTTCTTATCCAATTTACGACTTCAGAAATAAGGTAATTGCTTCTTTAACGGTGAGCGGCTTGTCACAGTATTTTGAAGGGGATCGACTAACTCTTATCCAAGAAAAAACAAAACAAACCGCTGCAGAAATTTCAATAAAAATGGGCTATCAAAGAAATAGAATGAAAACATTCAACTAGCATCATACCTTACACTAAGGTATATTGAAGAAAAAGAATAATCAACTAGGTTTAAAGGGAGAGATCAACATGAATACGGTTTTCATTGCAGGATATGCTAGACTTCCTGCTGGGATGGCAGCCAAAAATGTATATGATACGTTAACAATTACAGCTGAAATTGATAAGAAGTATGGTGTTATCGTTAATGCGAATTGTACATTAGCAACAGAACATGGGCGAGATTATGTCCAGCATTTATTAAGAGGCTATAGTTTGCAAGATGGGATTGAACAACCAGTTAAAGAAGTAAAAGAGCATTATTTAGGAAAGGCTGGAAACGCCTTAGCTTCTGCTTTAAAAGATTTACATAAACAATATGAAGGATATGTGGAAGGGGAAAAAGTGTGAATATTTGAGTTAATCATAAAAAGTACTTACAAAAAAATACGTACGTAAAAAAGGAGACGTATATATAATGACGTCTCCCTTAATAAAAGCTTATTCGATTGCTTAATCAATTCCAATAGATACAAATTTTTGCTCTAAGAATTCTTCCATTCCGTGATGTCCGCCTTCTTTACCATTCCCCGATTGTTTAATTCCTCCAAAAGGTGCTTCAGGAACAGCTGGGAAAACATCATTTACTCCAACAATACCATAATCTAAACGTTCAGAAACGCGTAGGGTGCGGCTTGTATTTTCTGTGAAAATATAGGCGGCTAAACCGTAATCTGTATCATTTGCTTTTTGAATTACTTTTCCTTCATCTGTAAATGTTTGAATTGGAAACAATGGTCCAAATGTTTCTTGATTCATAACAACCATATCATCTGTCACATTAGAAATAACAGTTGGTGGGTAAAAGTATCCTTTTAAATCGTCTGAATCAAAGCCTTCTTCACCACCATATACAAGTTCAGCCCCCTTATTTAGTGCATCATCTAAATGAGATTTAACCTTATCAACCGCTTGCTCATTGATAAGTGGACCTAGCTCTGTGTCTTCATCCAGCCCTGAACCTACTTTCATTTTTTTCACTTTTGCTTTTAAACGAGAGGTAAATTCTTCGGCAACTGATTCATGTACATACAGACGGTTGGCACAAATACAAGTTTGTCCGTTATTCCTGAATTTACTTGCAAGGGAAAGGGAGACTGCTTTATCAAGATCTGCGTCTTCAAAGACAATAATTGGGGCATGACCGCCTAGTTCTAAGGATACTTTCTTCACATGTTCTGATGCTTCACGCATTAAGTATTTTCCTACATTTGTGGATCCAGTAAAGGTAATCATTCGCACCTTTTCATGTGTTAACAATTCTTGACCGATTTCCTCCGCATCACCAGTTACTAGATTAACAACGCCTTTTGGGAGGCCTGCTTGATCGAGTAACTTAATAATCTCAATAGCTGATAAAGGTGTTTCAGGCGAAGGTTTTAAAACCGCCGTACAACCAGCAGCTAAAGCAGGTCCAAGTTTGCGTGTAATCATGGAACTCGGAAAATTCCATGGGGTAATCGCACCAACTACTCCGACAGGTTTTGGAATAACGAGCATGCGCTTTGATTTGACGGAAGATGGAATCCATTCACCATATCCTCTGCTAGCTTCTTCCGCATACCAAAGTAAAAAATTAGCTGCACCTTTTACTTCACCAACCGCTTCTTTTAACGGTTTTCCTTGTTCTATCGTTAAAATTTTCCCAAGTCGCTCCGTATCTTCTCGCATTAATTCTGCTGCTTTATATAAAACACGGGATCTTTCTCGTCCAGTCATTTCGCTCCAAATAGGGAATGCTTCATCAGCTGCTTGGATTGCTTCCCTTGTTTCTTCAGCTCCTCCGTAAGCCACTTCTGTAATGGTTTCAAGTGTTGCTGGGTTATACACGGTTTCAAGCTTACTAGAGTCGAGTTCTTTCCATTTTCCATTAATAAAAATACTTTTTGTTTGTTTTTCAATCATTTTGTAGTCCTCCTTTTTTGGAATGATAAAACAAGTATATCGCACCTAGTTAAAATCACTAAGCGCGATAGATTAACAGATGTATCCTGTAGCAAGGTCTATAAGATTTACTTCACTAGTTCTTTATCATCCCAAGCTGGTAACATCTGATTTAGTGGTTTATCTTTACGATAACCTAGAACATATTCAGCTTGCATGACGGTATGGATTTCTCTTGTTCCTTCATAAATGACAGGTGCTTTGGAGTTTCTGAGGTAACGTTCAACAGGATACTCATCAGAGTAGCCATAAGCACCATGGATTTGAACAGCATCATCGGCTGCTTTATTGGCAAAATCACATGCTTGCCATTTAGCGAGCGATGTTTCTCTTGTATTGCGTTTCCCTTGATTTTTAAGTTCTCCAGCACGATATACTAGAAGACGACTCATTTGATACCCTGCTTCCATATTAGCAATCATTTGTTGGACAAGTTGATGCTTTCCAATAGGTTTGCCAAATGTCTCACGTTCAAGGCAGTAATCGACACTTGCTTCAATACATGCCATAATTTGACCAACTGCACCTGCAGCTACGGTAAAACGTCCATTATCGAGAGAAGCCATTGCAATTTTAAAGCCTTCACCCTCTTCTCCAAGAAGATTTTCTTTGGGTACTTTTACATCTTCAAAAAATATTTCACCCGTATTTCCAGCATTGATGCCAAGCTTCCCTTTTATTGCCTTAGAAGAAAAACCTTCCCACTCTCTTTCGACAATGAATGCAGAGATGCCATGATGTTTTTTCGATTTATCTGTATAAGCGAAAACTAGGAAATGATCAGCTGTATCACATAAAGAAATCCATGTTTTTTGTCCATTTAAAATATAGTGATCCCCATCTTTAACAGCCGTTGTTTCCAAGGCAGCGACGTCAGAACCAGCACCAGGTTCAGTAAGACCAAAAGCACCTACTTTTTCACCTTTCGCTTGTGGAACAAGATATTTCTGTTTCTGTTCTTCATTACCCCATTGAAGCAGTGACATACTATTTAACCCTGTATGAACGGAAACAGCGGTACGAAAAGCAGTGTCCCCACGCTCTAATTCTTCACACACGATAGCAAGTGAATTATAGTCCATACCACTTCCACCATATTTTTCTGGAATACAAACTCCCATTAACCCTAATTCTGCTAACTTTTCCATAATAGCTGGGTCAAATTTTCCTTCACGATCCCAGTCACCAATATTTGGCATAATTTCTGTATCAACAAAATCTCTTACTGTTTTACGTAACATTTCTTGCTCTTCCGTATATTCAAAGTTCATGTCATCATCTCCTATGATTTATTTAATTTATTTTGTTTAATTTTATTTAAGATAACATCATTATGTTCTCCGACATTTGGTGGATGTCGTTTGACTGTTACAGGTGTACGCGATAATTTCAGTGGACTTCCTATCATTTTTATTGGTCCAGCTGTTGGATGATCGTAATCAATAAACATTTCTCTTGCGTGTAGTTGCGGATCTTCTGCCACTTCATCAAGTGTTTGAATTGGACCACATGGAATATTATTTTCATTACATTTTTCTTGCCAGTAAATCGTCGGTTTCTCTAAAAAGGCTTCTTGTAATAGTGGAACTAAACGATCACGGTGTTCTACTCGATCAGGATTTGTTTTAAAACGTTCATCCTCAGCATACTCTGATCTTTTGAGAATCTTGCATAATGTCTTAAATTGATTATCGTTTCCTACTGCAATAACCATTTCTCCATCCATTGTTTGGAATGTTTGATATGGTACGATATTGGCATGGTGGTTACCAAGTCGTTTAGGAATCTCACCAGACATTAAATAATTACTGCCAATATTGACTAGAGCACTGACAGCAGAATCATATAATGAAATATCTAATTTTTGTCCCTTTCCTGATTGAGTTCGCTCGAGCAACGCGCCTTGAATACCAACCGTGGCATACAGTCCAGTAAGTATATCTGTAATCGCTACACCGTATTTTTGAGGGCCTGATTGTTCATCTCCAGTAATGCTCATTAGTCCACTCATCGCTTGAATGATAAAATCATACCCAGGCATATTTTTATTAGGACCAGTTTCACCAAATCCTGTAATGGAACAAAAAATGAGTTCTGGATTAATCGCGGAAAGTGTATCATAATCGAGGCCAAACTTTTCCATCGTTCCTGTTTTAAAATTATGAACGATGACGTCACTATTTTTAACAAGTTGCTTAATTACGTCTACACCTTCTGAGGATTTTAAATCAACGGTGATGCTTTTTTTATTGCGGTTCGCACAAAGGTAATAAGCGCTTACATTATTTAGAAACGGGGGACCCCACTTTCGCGTATCATCACTACCCCCAGGTGCTTCTACTTTAATTACTTCTGCACCAAGATCTCCTAAAATCATAGTACAGTATGGACCTGCGAGTACCCGGGATAAATCGAGAATACGAATATGTTCTAACGCACCTGACATGTTTTCACTCCTTTCTATAGCTTATGCAGCAAATCATCAGATTAGAAAATACAAAAAGCCAGTTCAAATCAAACACAATTGTCTGTGAATGAAAATGAACTGGCTTTTATCTGTTGGTTCAAGCATTGTGTGGCTTTGAACAGATTAGGCAGTATTTTGGGTTGTTTATTTTAAAATCATTTTATTTGATCATGTGATTTAAGTGTGGGAACACTTTTTAACATGATTCATTATATAGTATTATAAGGTATTCTGAAATATTTGTAAACGTTTATTTTCAAAATGTTTAAAATTAGGTTTATTTACTTCGTAGCTTCTTGCAGTTTTGAAATCATCTTAACTGCCTTTCCTGTTCCAATTGCCACTGCTTCCAGTGGATTTGGTGCAATATGAATTGGTACATCAATTTCTGATGTCAACCACTCTTTCATTCCTTGTAATAATGCACCTCCACCAGTTAAAACAATCCCATGATCTACAATGTCTCCACTTAGTTCAGGAGGACATTCTTCCAATGTTGTGCGGATCGCCTCTAAAATGCGTTCAAGTGATTCCTTAATTGCATGATAGATTTCTTTAGACGAAATAGTGATTGTTTTTGGAAGGCCAGTTACCATATCGCGTCCCCGTATTTCCATCGATTGTTCCTCGTGATCCTCATAGGCGTAGCCAATTTCCATTTTTACATTTTCTGCAGTACGTTCACCTATCATAATATTGTACTTCTTTCGTACATATTGAATAATTTCGTCGTCAAGCTTATCTCCACCAATACGAACAGAGTTAGATGAAACAACACCACCAAAAGATATGATGCCTACTTCCGCTGTTCCTCCACCAATATCAACAATAACATTAGCTAGTGGTTCATCAACAGGCAGGTCACTTCCAATAGCTGCAGCAACAGATTCTTCAATTAAATGAACTTTTTTTGCACCATAGCTTGCTACAGCATTGTGAATTGCACGTCGTTCAACAGATGTACTTCCTGTAGGTGTACACACAATAACGACAGGCTTTCGCATGGATAATCCCATTTTTTTACTTACTTTTTTTAGTAACGCTTTAAGCATTTGTGCAGTTACATCATAATCAGCAATAACCCCTTCTCTTAATGGGCGTATTGGTACTATATTTTTTGGTGTTTTACCAATCATTTCTTTTGCTTCTTTTCCTACGGCAACAACTTTTTTGCTATTAATATCAATAGCAACCACACTCGGTTCGTTTAATACAACACCTTTTGTTTTGGAATAAATTAATATGTTTGCGGTACCTAAATCAATTCCGATTTCTTCTGTAGATAACATGTTCGTTCCTCCATGATGACTATATTCCTATTTATAATTATTCATCAAATGATTTTGTTTTGTTGGGGATAAATTAAATATAAGAGATCCCTAGAAAACGAGTTTAATATAAAATGGAACAATTCTTTGTCTATATTTCTTCCATTTTATCTACCTAAATAATAATGAATACTATTAACTTAAACCAATTCTGGAGCGGAATCAAGTAACTTTTTTATTACAAAAATATCTACTGTGTAACAAAAAATACAAACTGCTTAAGGTGTCAATATTTATTTTTTTGTAACTATTGGACAATATACCATAAAATTCATTTAACTCCGTATTATGGTTATGAACGAATCTTTATGTTTAAAGGACTTACTTCGTCTAGTAACCTATAAAAATAAGATGTTTTATAGACTGGAAAAATACCCCACAATTATTACAAAAAAACCATGCTATATTAATCTTGCAAGCAAAAAAACAAAAGGAGTGCGAGATATGTTTAAAAAAATAGGATTAACAGCAGTATTATCTGTAGCAATGCTTTTCGGAGGCGTGATTACTACATCGGCAGCATCAGTGAGTGATCAGTCATCGAATTTAACATATAAAACCCAAGCTTACTATTTAGTAAATGGAAAGTGGCAGCAAGTATCAGGCGATAGTTTCAGTAAATTCTTTATAAGATGTCTTCCAGGCTTTCAACTAAACTGGAACAACAAGCAAGATGTTAATAAGCCAGGGAAGAATCAAGAACAGCAAAAAGAAGAAACTAAAGAGGATACAGTAGAGGATACAGTTGAAAAACCTAAGGAAGATCCTAAAGAAGACCAAAACGAACAGATAGAACAACCGTCTGAGCAACCAGAGGAAAAACCGGAAGCACAACCTGAAGAGAGGCCAGAAGCTTCTACACCAAATGAACAAACAACAGAAAAGCCAGCAGAAAATGAACAAAATCAAGTAAACTATCAACTTAGTCAATATGAACAACAAGTTGTTGATTTAACAAATGAAGAACGAGCAAAATATGGCTTAAGCCCACTTCAAATTGATCGAGAATTAAGCAGAGTGGCAAGAGAAAAATCAAATGATATGGCTAAAAATGGTTATTTCTCTCATAACAGCCCTGTTTATGGTTCTCCGTTTGATATGATGAAAAATTACGGTATTACATATCGGACTGCAGGAGAGAATATTGCTAAAGGACAACGCACACCTGAAGAAGTTGTGAATGCTTGGATGAACAGTTCTGGGCACCGCGCAAATATTTTAAACGGAGATTTCACACATATCGGTGTTGGCTTCGTTGAACAAGGTAATCATTGGACTCAACAGTTTATCGGGAAATAAAGTAGCTTTATAAAATAAATTTTAACCGTCAGACTTTAATAAAATGGTCTGACGGTTTTTTGAATAAAATAATCTTGATACATAAGTGTAGTAAATGTACTTGTTATAAACCCCTTGGCGAATATTAGGTTTTTTTATATAATGATAACGTTGAAGGGAGAAGACAACATGTTTTTTACGATCATGATTTATGTATATGCTACGATTTTAGTAATTGGCAGTTTATTCAAATTACCTAAAGCGAAAAAACGGTTTAATAGCCGGGAGATTAAAAATGAGATAGATAAAATGATTTTTTCTACACCAAGAAACGTCTCGAGAAAAGTCATTAAACGAACAGGTTCAAAAGTTTATGTAAAAGGACAAGAAAATCTTCCAGAAGGAACTGCCCTATATGTATCCAATCATCAGGGGTTGTTTGATATACTTGTTTTGCTTGGCTATTTAGGGAAACCAGTTGGATTTATTGCCAAAAAAGAAATACAGCGTATACCAATTATCAATAAATGGATGAAATTAATTTATTGCGTATTTATGGATAGAAAAGATCGCCGTCAATCGGTACAAGCAATCCGTGAAGGCATTCGAAATTTGAAAGCAGGATACTCGATGGTTGTTTTCCCGGAAGGAACAAGAAGTCGGGGATCAAAATTGAACACTTTTAAGGCAGGGAGTTTAAAACTAGCAACAAGGGCCAAAGTCAAAATTGTACCTATAACGATTCATGGAACATCGCAAATGCTAGAAGAAAATGATGGCAAGGTGAAACCTTCGAAAGTAACACTAACTATCGAAAAACCAATCTTGCCAGAGGAATATGAAAGTATGAAGAATGAAGAATTAGCAAGTATTCTTAAAGACAGGATTGAAAAAAATTTGCTTATCGATTCGAACATTACTGAGGAAGGCAAAGAGCCTGCAAAACCGAGTACAGTATAAACATGATTCTTAAAAAATGCTTTTTAAGACGCTTGATAGTAATCAGGCGTTTTTTGGTGTGCCCTACTGTTGCACAATCTAGGTGGTTCAAATCCACACGTTAACTTTTCCCTTTCAAGTAACGTAGCCGAAGCAACATTCTCTCCCAAAAGGAAGGATGGACAGGGTGTCTTCTGTGAAGAAGAATCT
>DATGTS010000023.1:0-7044 GCA_035301745.1 Candidatus Avamphibacillus sp. | reverse complement strand
AAAAAGGCGAGAGAGCAACAGAACGATGAATTATTCATTCAAGCAGGAAAGCAGGAATTAGATAATGGCAATCGTTCACGTAAAAATAATCTTCCTATACCGGATTTTTCCGAAATTACGGTGAAGGATGCGGATATCTGGAAGCAAGTACAAGAAACGCTGACAGAAAATCAATGGAAATGGGTGTATTGCTATATTATTTCAGACATGCCTATGAAGGATATTGCAGAACGGGAGGGTGTTTCGGTTGATGCGGTGAAGAGCTGGAGCAGACAGGCAAGAAAGAAACTGCGGAATGACGGGTTGAAGGAAAAGTTGCAGGGGTTGTTGGAAGTATAATAGTTTCAGCAGAATAGCATAGCAAATGCGCGCCTCCGAAAAGAGGTGCGCCATTTTGGTATTTTTAAAATATAGAAGGGATTGGTACACATGAATTATTTAAAAGAAATTAACGCATTTCATATCAAGAAGGAAACTGAACCGTTAACAATGGCAGCTGCACAACTCTGGTTTACGCTTATGGATATTAACAACCGGGCGGGCTGGAAAGAGCAATTTACAGTTCCTGTCTCGTTGCTGTGTGCGAAAGCAGGGATGAAAGAGGGGAATTTTAAGCGTGCACGTACTGAACTAAGGGAAAAAGGTTATATTCGTGTCGAGTCCCAAGGAGCGAATCGGGCCGCTAAGTATCAGATGATTTCTTTAGCGAATAATTTCGGAGGCGCGCATCTCGGCAATGATGACGAAGCCGATGACTGCAACATTTATGGCAGTAGTGACCACAATAATGACTGCACGAATGCCCCATTATTTAAACAAAATGAAACGAAACAAAAAGAAAATAATACTACTGCTGCAGACGCGATAGAATTTTATCGGGAAAATTTCATGGACCCCGATTCAAACGAGAAAATCAAGCCGTATATTGCCAAATCCCTGTTGCATTGGGCGAATGAAATTGGGGAGCCCTTGGTTCGTGTTGCACTGGAACGGACACTGGATCAAGGCCAAACGAAATGGGTCTATGTCAAAAGGATTTTACAGGACTGGAAAGACAAAGGTGTACAAACTGTGGACGACGTACAAGCGGAAGATGCCACATTTAAGCAGAAACGGGAAAAGCGGTCGAAGCAACCCGGACGTTCGTATGGCCATCGATCAGACGAGGTCGTGCCGGACTGGTTTAAGGAGCGGAATAAAAAGCAGGATGTGAAGGGGCAGCAAGAAGCAACCACACCGGAGCTAAGTGCAGCGGAAGAGGCTGAAGAAATGGCGGAGTTGGAAGCTTTGTTGAAGGAGCATTCAAGTGGGGAAAAAGAAAAGTGCAGTTAAGTATAGTATGGATTAGTGATGCTTTTTGAAGGAGGCGGGATGATAGTCTGCTTTTTAGGTTGCTTTGTGTGTCAACGCGGCTTTGCAGAAAAATGAGGAGTCATATTATCCGATCATTAAAGCCGAGAGTCATGCAGTTACCTGTGTCCAGCTCTTTCTTGTACACAATATCAGTAATTCGGCCAGGCCACGCTTATAGTTTAATTAGTTTGATGAAGGTAATAGATACTATTAAGCGTTATATTGATTTCTCTTTTTGACATAGGTTCCCGGAACATGGAGACAAGCTGAAAACAACTATAGCTTTTTGGGTAAAATTTACATTTGTAGGCTAACTATGTTGGAACTAAACTGAGAAGATCTTGATAATCACAATATAATAGAAATGCTTTACTGTGATAAAGAATCATATCTGGGTCTGGCAAATTATACTTTTTTAATATAAAATGTAGAAAGGAACGATATAAAAGGAGACGGTAAGTTATGATAAGACTTGCTACTTTATTTAGCGGAATAGGCTCGATCGAACATGCCTTACAAAGAATGAATTTGCCCCATGAAATAGTTTTAGCCTGTGACAACGGAGACATAGAGCTTAAACAATCTGAAAAGGAAATCAAGGATGAATTACGACAAATAGAGGATCCTGTTATGAAAAAGGAATATATAGATGAGCTTTATGCTCTGCATCGTAGGACTAACTTTGTAGAAAAAAGTTATTTTGCAAATTATAATATAAGTCGAGATAAATTCCATCAAGATGTGCGATTTATAGATGGTAAGCAATATGAAGGCAAGGTAGACTTATTGGTTGGTGGAAGCCCCTGCCAATCTTTTTCAATGGTAGGTAAAAGGGGAGGGTTTGACGATACTAGAGGTACCTTGTTTCATGAATTTGCTCGCTTGGTTAAAGAGATCCAACCAAGAGTTTTTATCTACGAAAATGTTAAAGGTGTACTTAGTCATGATGGCGGTAATACTTGGACAATTATGCAAAATGTATTTGATGAGCTAGGTTATAATTGGGAGTTTGCTGTCCTTAATTCTAGAAATTATGGGATACCACAAAATCGGGAGCGTTTATTTGTGGTAGGGTTTTTGGATCAAGAGTTAGATTTCAATTTTCCGCCAGCAGTTCCTTTGAACTTGACAATGAAAGATTTACTTTTAGATAGTGTCGCAGAAAAGTATTACCTGGGAGAAAAGGGCATTGAGTTTGTGACAAGGGAAAAAAACTTAAAAAAGCAATATACCCAAATAAATGGAGAAATAATGTTATGTCAGAAGGCTAATCAACAGTTTAATTGGCATGGGGATTTCATTTTTGAAAAATTAGAGTCTCAAAATAAAATAGAGGGTCAAGAAGTAGAGGAAAAATACTTTTTGTCTGAGAAATTAGTTAATTATGTTATGGCAAGTGGTACAAAGGACTTTTACTCAAAACCACAAATAGATCTAGACGTTGCGAGGCCGTTATTATCTACTATGCATAAGATGCATCGGGCTGGAGTAGATAATTACGTTACTACTGAAGGAAGAATTAGAAAACTAACACCTAGAGAATGTTTACGTTTAATGGGGTTTTGCGATAGTTTTGAAATAGTAGTTTCCGATACTCAGGCTTATAGGCAAGCTGGTAATTCAATCGTTGTAGATGTGCTAATGGCGATTATGGAGGAAATATTAAAGGTAGAAGATATAACACAGCCAAAACAATATGAGCAAATATCGATGGATGATATACTCACTTTTGAGTCTGTTTAAATAGAGAATAAAGTACTACTAGTTTATCTTTCTAGAAGGTGGTTTTTTAATGAGATTTATAGATAAATGGACGGTTCCAATAACTTCGAGCAATGTTTATAGTAGTGTAAAAAGAAAAGGATTAACGGGTAAGGGAGAGATCACTATTTATTTTGGGCAAGGTGATGAGTCTGAACAAAGATTTAAGGACTTTTTTAATACTCGCCCTTGTAAAGATGGAAACGGTAAAGATACCTATTGTTTTTCCGAGGAAGATCTTTTCTATTTTCCTAAGCATCACTTGATCAACTATCTTTATTCAGTGCAATTTGAGTATAACTATCAAATCATAGGGCAATACAACGACGTTTCATATGCTGCATGGGAACAGAAACTTGCAGGGATTAAAAGTGAGCCTAATGAGCAAATAACATTTTCACCAAGATGTGTCATAAACCCAACAAATACCCAGGGAAGAAGATTATATTTAAAATCCCTTGGAGGAAGAAGCGGTAGTTTTATAAAGATAATGAGAATCCCACTTGCAGAGATAACCGAGGTGACTGTTTACAAGTACGATACAGGAAGTGAAAATTATACTTTTGAATTTGTGTTCAGCCTGAAAACCGATATGACGTTGGAGACCAAGGAGGATGTTAGTGAGGTTGATGAGCCAGTTACAAAAGAGTTAGATGCTGGACAAAATCTAATTGTTTTTGGCGCACCAGGAACAGGGAAGAGTCATTACTTAAATAGAAACTTTCAAGAAAATAGTCGGAGAGTCACATTTCATCCAGAATATACCTATTATGATTTCATTGGTAGTTATAGGCCAATTCCTGTATATAAACAAGATGAATCTATTAAGTTAGTAGATAATAGTGGCGAGGAATTCTTAAGGGGGGAACCAATGATTGATTACCGGTTCACCCCAGGTCCATTCACTCTATCCTTAGCTGATGCAATTAAAGATCAAAATAGAATGTATACATTAGTTATTGAAGAGTTGAACCGTGCAAACGCTCCTGCGGTCTTTGGAGATTTATTTCAACTACTGGATAGGGATGAAGCTGGAAAAAGTACATATGCAGTGACAAATATTGAAATTGCAAATTATTTAAAGAGTATAAGCGGTATTGAGAAAAACATTCATGATAATGAGATTATCATACCCTCCAACTTGAATATTGTAGCTACAATGAATAGTGCTGACCAAGGCGTGTTCGTTTTGGATTCGGCCTTCAAAAGGAGATGGAATTTCGAATACTTGCCAATTAATACAGAAGAATCGGAACATCGGGATGAGCTAGTGCCGTACAAAAATGGGCTTGTAAGATGGGAAGAATTTATAATAAAGATAAATGAATTATTATCCTCTGAGATTATCGGGGTTAACGAAGATAAACATATAGGTCCGTATTTTATTAAACCAACTGATTTAATAGGTAGAGCTGAGGAAGAAAAGCAAAGTTTAATAGCATCCAAATTGTTGATTTATCTTTGGGATGATGTTGTAAGGCATAAAAGAAGTCACTTTTTTGTCAGACCAACTACTTTTTCGAATTTAGTAAATAGATATAGAGAAGGCTTTGAAATCATAAAAACCAATTTCGAAACTTCATTAATATACGAGGGTGAAGAAGCTACAGAATATGTCGCGGAGAACAATCAAGAATATATGGAAGGCGCAGATGCAAGTGATACACAATCCTCTCCTAAGGACATAATTGAATGACATTGTGGGTGAAAATTCATGGATAAGCATACTACCATCTACTCTTTTATCGAGCAAGAAGAATATCCCCTTTTAGTAAATCAGATACCAAATGATCTGTTTCTTAATGGATTATGCATCAAAATTGATGATAAAGTGAAATTTAATTTTACAGGGGTTGTATTAGTAAATACACATGTTATTGTTGTCTTTCCAAAAGGTTACATAATTCCTGACAATAATTCTGAACTGAAAAAACATGCTATTACGTTACTTGATACACTTCTCCGGTATCGACAAAAAAAAGATATACCTAAATACGAAAAAGAATTACTCGGTGGTATAGGAAAAAATGAAAGTATTTCAGCGGCATTTTGGATTTTAAAAGACTATCTAGAATATGGTTTAATTAATGTTCAAGACCAACAATATAGTCGTAGTTCAAACGGAATTATAAATTGGGGACGTACTATCAAGAAGATTGATCCAATTGTTTCTAATAACAAGGTTCTTTATTTAGACTTTATAACTGAAAAAAATAATGTTGATGTTGATAATACAATCTATCAAATCCACAAATACGCTGTTAATAAATCGTTGGGTTATTTTGGTTGGCTTATGGATATGGACTATGAAAATTATAATGCAGAATTATGGTTAGATAAAGATACTGCTATACATTATCTCGAAATTGAGTTGCAACGGACATTTACAGACCGCGAAGTTAATCTTTACAAAAAGTTAATTGAATTTTTAGCTGGTGCATCGGAAAAAGAAACTGGCGAAAAGGTTGTTACGTTTTTAACACCCTATTTTCATGTTGTATGGGAAAGTGTGTGTAACTTCATTTTTAGTGGGGCTCATGATGAAGATGTTTTAATCCCAAGGCCATTTTGGAACATAAATAATAAAAAAAAGTATACTAAACAGATACCGGATACTATATTCAAATATAAGAAATCGCTGTTTATTCTTGATGCTAAGTACTACAAACTCAATAAATTGCCAGGATGGGGAGATTTAGTTAAGCAGTTTTTCTATGCTAATACCCTTAGTGTGTCATGTGAGATTAAGAATATATTATTGTTCCCGAATAGTAATAAGGATACTTCTGTTAATTACCTGGGATATGCAGCGATAGAAAACAATAGACAGTTTGGAAGAATAAATGGCTACACTGTAGATATATATATAGCAATGAAAAGTTATGTTAACTACGATAAGGGAGACTTTCAAGCTCAATTAATTTCATTAGAGAATAAGTGTGATTAAGTGTATTGGAACAGTGGATACAGGCAATTTATAAAGTTACCAAAATACACTTGGTTATGAAAAAGTCAAAAAGGTAATACATACATAACTAGAAAACCACTAGAGGAGATATCAAGAGCGAACAGTGCTTAGCACTGTTCGCCTGCTTGTTTTCACACAAATCCTACTGGTTCCTGAGTCGATGGTTTAATGTATTTACCTAATAACCTGCGTGAGATTGGGCCGACAATGAGTAGTTGCGATGGGAGCGCTACGATAAAATTCAGGCCAATTATTTTAAGGTATGCTATAGAAATAGAGCCCTCAATTCCTACCATTAACGCTGTCAAAATAAGCCCGTATACGGACATAATCAGAACCATCACAGGAACCATACAAAAAGCAATCGCCAAGATAAAGTTGATTTCTTTCGATTTATCGTAAGGCAGAGCTAATGCTAATTTACGTGCTTTCGGTTCAACGAGAGATTCTGCGATAAAAGCGACGATAAATGTTAGGACAAATTGAATCACCGCACCCCCTACTGTATATGATGAAAATCCATGTAACGCTGCGTTGTAAACGGACATAATCAGAACCATTCCAAAACACATAAACAGTCCGAAAATAATACCTTCCTTTTTATTACTGGGCAAATAAAAACATCCTTTCGTTTTGAGCATAACTGTAATTATATATGCCGGGATTTGTTTGCATAAGTGGCATTTCTGTGAACGTTTGTGGGAAATGTTGAACTCAATACCACAAAAATATTCAGAAAAGTACATTTTAATTGATTCACTCCTATTGTTATGGTAATTTTAAAAATAGTGGAAATATAGTTCGCGCAATTTTTTCATATTTATCTATTGATTTACATATGTATAGAGGGGTTGTTTGAAGTAATTGATTTCGGGAATAAAACAAATAGAGTAAGCGTAATATCATTTGTTCAGATAATACCAATGCAAAGGGGTTTTTCATAATGCGTAACTATCTTAAAC
>DATGTS010000022.1:0-5210 GCA_035301745.1 Candidatus Avamphibacillus sp. | reverse complement strand
GGCGATAAATACGGAAGAAAAAAATTATTAATCTTTTTTGCCACTGGGCTTGGGTTGTCCATTTTTTTAATGGGTTTTTCTACGTCTGTTTGGCAACTTTTTATTTTACGTTTAGTCATGGGTATCTTTACTGGATTTATCCCAATGTCCCAAGCACTCATTGCAACACAAACACCAGAAGATGTTGCCGGAAAAGTCCTCGGAACCCTGCAAACTGGAAGCATCACAGGAAACCTGATGGGTCCTTTGTTTGGTGGTGTATTAGCTGATTTCGTAGGATATGGCGCAACATTCCAACTAACATCAATCTCCGTTATCTTATCTGCTATTATTGTCCTGTTTGGTATTAAGGAAATGAAACTTAAAACATCTACAGAAGAATCCAATAAAATATATTCTAGTAAAGAAGTTATCTTGCATATTTTAAAGCACCCAGTGTTATTAATTGTATTGCTTCTTTCAACACTTATTCAACTGGCACATTTTAGCGTTCAACCAATTCTTTCTTTATATGTTGCCAAAATTAATGGAACAGCCAATATCGCTTTCTTCTCTGGTATTGCCTTCTCTGCTGCGGGACTCGGTAATTTATTAATGTCTCGTCGACTAGGAAAACTTGGGGACCGAATTGGCTACATTAAAATATTGATTGCCTTATTATTTATGGCTGGAATCGTTTATTTACCAGCTGCATTTGTGACAAGTATTTGGCAGCTCGTGAGCATTCGGTTCTTATTAGGTATTGCCATCGGTGGTATTGTACCACTAAGGGTCGCTTATATTAGACATGAAGCACCACTTTCCATGCAAGGAGAAGTGCTTGGATACAATACAAGTTTACGATTTTTAGGAAATATCATTGGTCCGGCTCTCGGTGGAATGCTGTCAGGTATGTATGGATTTTCATCGGTCTTTTTCGTCACAAGCGGCCTGCTCATCATCAGCGGTGTGATTATGCTTGTTACATGGTATAAATATGAATTTTTAGGAAAAGAGACACATTCCATGACAAGAAGTTAGATATGTTTATTTCCTTACTAAATAAAGCGACTTTACATTCATTATAACTGTAAAGTCGCTGTTATGATTTATTCTTTTATTTCTTTTTTGTATTGTTCAAATTCCTTTGGTGTACAGCGTACCCAATGTCCAGGCTTTATCTCTCTAAATTCCATTTCTTCACTCGTGTCGTGAACCGATGGATCATAATCAATTCTCTTCCGTGTGCGTTCATATCTTGGATCTGGAAGCGGTATCGCTGATAGTAATGATTTTGTATATGGATGGATTGGGTTATAATACAGTTCGTCACTATCAGCTAGTTCTACTAAATTACCAAAGTACATAACACCAATACGATCACTAATATATTTGACCATGGAAAGGTCATGTGCAATAAATAAATAAGTTAATCCATGATCTCTTTGTAATTGTTTTAGTAAATTAATTACTTGAGCTTGAATCGAGACATCAAGTGCAGAAATTGGTTCATCGGCAATGATAAATTCAGGTTCTACCGCTAATGCACGCGCTATTCCGATTCTTTGTCTTTGGCCACCACTGAATTCGTGTGGAAAACGTGTTGCATGTTCTTTATTTAAGCCAACGACTTCAAGCAGTTCTTCCACACGGGCTTTTCTTTCTGCATCATTTTTAACCAAATGATGCACATCCAATCCTTCCGCAATAATATCCATAACGTTCATTCGGGGATTAAGTGATGAAGAAGGATCCTGGAAAATCATTTGCATCCTCTGGTTAAATTTCAAAAGTTCTGTTTTTGACTTTTTCCCATGAACGTCTTCCCCATTAAACTTCACTTGCCCACTAGTCGCATCATATAATCGTATAATTGTTCTTCCAGTAGTTGATTTTCCGCAACCTGATTCACCTACTAAACCAAATGTCTCTCCTTTATAAATATCAAAGGAGATACCATCCACCGCAGCAACAATATCTTTTCGTCCTACTTTAAAATGTTTTTTTAAGTCTTTTACTTCTAATAATTTATCCTGTGTCATTTTTCCTTACCATCCTTTGAACCGGTGTTAGAAATGCCTTTCATACGGCGTTTTACAGACTCGGGTGGTTCGATGTCAGGTGCATCTTCATGTAAGAGCCATGTCGCTGCATAATGTGTATCGGAAACTTTAAACATTGGTGGCTCCATGACCTTGTCAATTTCAAGTGCAAATTCATTTCTTGGTGCAAAAGCATCCCCTTTAGGTGGATTTAACATATCAGGAGGACTTCCCGGTATCGCAAATAATTCCTCCTCTTCTTCATCGGGGGTTGGCATAGAACCTAAAAGTCCCCATGTATAAGGGTGTTTTGCATTATAAAAAATATCATCAGTTGTACCAATTTCAACAATTTTCCCTGCATACATGACCGCTACCCTGTCTGCAACATTCGCTACTACTCCTAGGTCATGTGTAATGAAGATAATTGCACTATCTGTTTCTCTTTGAATTCCTTTCATTAAATCAAGGATTTGCGCTTGTATCGTTACATCTAAAGCAGTTGTTGGCTCATCCGCAATAAGTATTTTCGGATTACATGCTAGAGCAATTGCAATAACCACACGTTGCCGCATCCCACCAGAGAACTGATGTGGAAATTGGTTTATTCTAACTTCGGGATTTGGGATACCAACCAACTTTAACAATTCCAAAGACTTCTCCTTCGCTTTTGAGCGGCTAAGGTTTTGGTGTTTGATAAGTCCCTCCATAATTTGTCTACCTATCTTCATTGTTGGATTAAGTGACGACATTGGATCCTGAAATATCATTGAAATCTCACTGCCACGAATTTTTTGCATCGATCGATTCGATAGTTTCGTAATATCCTGACCTTCAAATAAAATTTGACCAGATTTTATAAATCCATGTGGTTTAGGAATAAGCTGCATCAATGACTTCGACGTCACCGATTTTCCAGAACCTGATTCACCAACAATAGCTAAGGTTTCACCTTTATTTAAATCAAAATTCACACCTCGAACAGCTTGGACTTCACCGTTGTAGGTGTTAAATGAAACTTTGAGATCTTTCACTTCTAATAATTTACTCATTTAAAGACACCTACCTTATTATTTATGCATTTTCGGATCAAATGCATCCCGTAAACCATCACCAATTAGATTGAAAGCAATCATAATAACTGATATTAAAACTGCTGGATATACTAATAAATATGGATACAACCGTATATTTTCAAATCCCGCATTGACCAATGTCCCAAGAGATGCTTCAGGTGGAACAAGTCCAAGTCCAATAAAGCTTAAGAAAGCTTCAAAAAAGATAGCACTCGGGATTGTAAACATCGTATTAATAATGATAATTCCACTTATATTTGGAATTAAATGTTTTCTTAAAATTTTCCCATTAGATGTTCCTAACGTTCGTGCAGCTAAAACAAATTCTTGCCCTTTTAACTTTAAGACTTCTCCCCTTACAATACGAGCCATACCTGTCCAACCCGTTATCGTTAATGCTATAACAATGGATGTTATACCTGGTTGCAGGATTAGTATCATCAATACGATAACGACAAGGTTTGGTATTCCAATAAGTATTTCTAAAATTCGTTGCATGATATTATCTACTCTTCCACCATAATAAGCAGAAATTCCACCATAAGCTACACCAATAAACAAGTCAATCACAGCAGCCACAAGAGCAATAATTAATGAAACTCTTGTACCCAACCATAGTCTTGTCCACTGATCACGACCAAGGGTATCTGTTCCTAGCCAAAAAGGTTGATCTGTCATATCTTTGGCTTCATAAATATGATAGGTTGCTTTTACCTCTGCAGAATCCTTTGATCCATCACCTTCAGACAAAACTTTTATATCGATAAATTCCTCGTCATTACTATACCTTGCATATGCATTTTGCGTTGCCTCTTCCACATCTTCGCCTTTATATTTACCTTTTAATGTACCATCAAATCCTAACCAAGATATATCTTTTAGGGCAGGTACTAATGGAGGCATCTTTGCACGAGACAAGTCTTGGTCGTCAAGCCCGTATTCATTCATCCCAGGTCCAATAATACTCATAACACTTATAAAAAGTATAAGCAGTACCGATATCATCGCTACTTTATTTTTTAGAAATGTTCTTCTAGCATCTTGCATAAACGTTCTACTCGGGCCAGAAATTTTTTCACTATCATCTTCTTTTCTCTCAGCGGGAACAAGAAGTTCTTTTGGTACTTGATTGTTTTTATCCATTTTAATTATTTCCCTCCTGTCAGCCTTATTCTAGGATCGATAATTACATATAGGAGGTCGATTATCAGTATGATGACAACAAATAAAAAGGCGAATAAAAGAGTAGTCCCCATGATTGTAGGAGGATCATTAACCATAACAGATGTTACGAATTGTTCACCTATTCCAGGCACAGCGAAAATTTGCTCAATTACTAATGTACCTGTCATTAGACTCACAGCCATTGGTCCCATCACTGTTACTAATGGAATTAAGGCATTGCGTAATCCATGTTTAAATATTATCCCATACTCACTAATACCTTTAGCTCTTGCAGTTAGGATAAAATCAGAGCCCAAGACCTCAATCATTTCCGTTCTAGTAAAACGTGCTGCCGTGGCCAACGGAAAAATCATTAATGCAATCGTAGGTAAAATAGAGTATTCAAATGATCCCCATAAAGCAACGGGAAACCATTCTAATTCTACAGCTAGAAATTTCTGTAGTAATCCTGCAAATACAAATGAAGGAATAGACGTACCTAAAACTGCAATTACTGTAGAACTATAATCCAATGCCCCGTTATGCGAGACAGCAGCAATTAACCCGAAAAGTATTCCTAAAAAGGTTCCAATTAGTAAAGCTTGTGCACCTAATTGAATCGATGGACCTATTCGATCCATTAAAATTTTACTTACGGGTGTATTATCAAAGGCAAAAGATAATCCCAAATCCCCTTGAACAAGGTTTGCCATATATCTTACATATTGTACAGGGACAGGATCATTTAAATTATATTTTTCTAAAACAATTGCTTGTTGTTCTTCACTTAATTTATCTGCTGCACTAAGTGGACTACCCGGAAGCATCTTCATTAGGAAAAAAGACACAGTAGCAATTATAAATAATGTGATTAACATATATATAACACGCTTTAATAAGTAACGGGCCATTTGTGCACCTCCTATGTTTGAGTTCTATCTATTGTGAA
>DATGTS010000021.1:0-11265 GCA_035301745.1 Candidatus Avamphibacillus sp. | reverse complement strand
CAAAAAAGTAAGCCTGTCCTATTATCGACACACCTGAGATAAGCGCAAAAATGATCAGAAGGACCATTTTTGATTTTTGTGCATATGCCATTTCTTTTAATTGAGCCATTTCATCTATGCCTCCTGTTCACTTCGTGAAGTCCTTCACTTTCAATATACAGTATAGAACATCTATCGTAAAACTATAGGGCGGAAGTTAACACAACTGTCATTTTTACGTGCAAAATGAGTTTCAAATTGGTATAGAATCTTGAAATTCCTAAGGGACACATAGGAGATGGAAGAGATTGGCGGAATTCAACAGGTAGTGAAAATTCCTCTTCACATGGTTATACTGTTTTTGAAATTGCCTATACGGCCGAAGTAGTTTCGGCAAAAGTTTTAGTAATGAATTGGCTGTTATTTTTTATAAACACAAAAAAAGTTGCCTTGATGGCAACTCCTGATCCTTTAGATGATTCAATTGTGAAAACTTAAAAATAGCATTAAGTTTTACTTTAATAACAGCTTGTTTTTCGTTTGTTTAAAAAAATGATTTTCAAACATTAAGCACTATATCACACCAAGCCTGCTGTAAAGGTTCTTGGTAAAGCTCATTCTTCAGCTTCCAAGCCTTTTTTGATCAATGTTCTTATAGTTTGATTCTTGCTTCGTATCTTGTTCACATTTTTGTAACTCTCAATCTCTCCGAGAAGATCGGCCGGAAACATAACCATTAAATGAGTTATTATATCCTTGTCTTTAATCGACATATAGTCACCTCGCAAGTAATTCAATTATAGCACACAAGGCTATTAATAGCAAAAAAGTCAGACTTTTTACATTGAAACGACAAATTATTCCAGCATGAAATAGATCTTCTGCCTTCCGTTTGGTATCCATTGCTTTACCGCCACTGTATCTGAGGTGTCCAGTTAATTCTGTTGTGTGTTGCTGACAGCACCCAGTTTTCTAATTCAACCATTCTAAATCAATTCGCTTTCTTAATTATAATAGATTAGTTCGCATTTTCCCGGGAGATGATCAGCAAATCTTTATAATCCAATGTTCTCAGAGCTTTCCCCTTCACGATAAGTTAAAAAAAAGATCTTTTAAAAAAACCTTGAGTTAGTATGGACTTACACAATTTACTTGACAAGCGCGATAACATTGACTGATGTTACGCATTTAAACCTTATATCAATCCGACTCTGACCTCTTTGTTATAATAAGCTTTGTTTTCAGATTGTTCTTCTTGCACATTCCAGTTTTTCGATAACATCTGCTTGAGTACAGATAATTGTGATTCATCAAGCTGCAAACCGGTTATTCCCCTATCCTCTAGTTCATAATCGTTTCCCTCTTTTTTATTAAATTTCAATTCTAACAACCGCTGTAATCCTTTGAGCGTAACAAATTTTACTTGGTATCCATTTATAACAATTGATTTAAATGCTTTTTGATCCTTCCCGGCAAGTGTTATCAATTCTCTAAAATCAAAATTAGCATTCAATGTACCCCATAACCTAACATCTTTCTTGTCAATTTGAGTAAGTATCTCACGGTTTGACACACCATTGCTGCGTAGTGTTTCAAGCATATAGGCTTCCATTAATGAAATTCTATTTATTGTCACTTCTAGTTTCCCCCTTTCAAATTATTATTTTAGCGGCGATGAATTGTAGATTCCATTTTGGCTGAACCTCCTTCAATAGGAAAAAAGCAAGCTACCTCATGTTCTCCATTCTCCTTTTGCTCCAGATGAGGAGTATTCTCCCTGCAATAATCACGCGCTACAGGGCATCTCGTATGAAAGACACATCCGGTTGGAGGGTTTGCCGGGGAAGGTAGCTCACCTTTTAAAACAATTCTTTCACGAACCTTATCTTTCTCAGGATCAGGTAAAGGGATAGCGGATAGTAACGCGTTTGTATAAGGATGCTGTGCATGGTTATAAAACGATTCGCTATTAGACTTCTCCATCATTTTCCCTAAATACATAACGGAAACTTTGTCAGCAATATGCTTGATAACCGACAAATCGTGAGCAATGAAGACATATGTCAAATCTAGTTCTTTTTGTAAGTCTTCAAATAAATTAATCACCTGGGCTTGAACCGAAACATCAAGTGCGCTTACCGGTTCATCACAAACGATTAATTTAGGCTCTAATGCTATTGCACGCGCAATTCCAATCCGTTGCCGTTGTCCTCCAGAAAACTCATGTGGAAGACGGTCATGATATTCTGCCTTAAGTCCCACAAAATCCATTAACTCTTTTACACGTTGATCTATATTTTCAGTGACTTTAAATGCTTTTAATGGTGCAGCAATAATCTCGCTTACTTTCATTCTTGGATTTAGACTTGTAAAAGGATCTTGGAAAACCATTTGTATATCCCGACGCAACCGTTGCATTTGCTTCGCATTGTAATTTAAAATACTTTCTCCTTCAAAATGAATATCTCCTGATGTTGGTTTTTCCAGACCTAATATTGCCCTGGCAAGTGTGCTTTTTCCACAACCTGATTCACCTACAATCCCCAACGTTTCTCCTTTATTTACGGATAAATTAACACCATTAACAGCTTTTACATTACCGGCCTTTTTTTTAAATACACCCTTTTTAATCGGGAAATACACTTCTAAATTATGTACTTCTAACAATGGTTCTGACATTACTGTTCAACTCCTTTCCATTCAGCATCCTGTTTTTCATGTTTCCGTTCTTCAAATTCTCTTTTCGATAGAACACAAGCAGCACGATGCCCATCTCCTCTTTCAACTAAAAACGGATCGACTTCTAAACATTCATCTGTCACAAATGGGCATCTTGGGTTGAAATTGCATCCTTTTGGTGGACTTACCAAGTTTGGTGGTTGTCCCTGAATACTTTTAAGTCGTTGTTGAATGCCAGTATCAAGACGTGGTAATGAACGCAAAAGAAACCAAGTATAAGGCATAGCGGTACGATAAAATATGTCGGCCGTACTTCCTTCTTCAACAATTCTGCCCGAATACATTACAAGTACCCGATCCGCCAGTTGCGCAACCACCCCTAAATCATGTGTAATAATGATAATTGCAGTTCCATATTTTTTCTGGATATCTTTCATAAGTTCAAGTATTTGTGCCTGTATTGTAACATCCAAAGCCGTAGTCGGTTCGTCAGCAATTAATAGTTTAGGCTGACAAGCTAAAGCAATTGCGATCAACACCCTTTGCCTCATCCCTCCAGAAAATTGATGAGGATAATCATACATACGTCTTTTCGGATCTGGAATTCCAACATCTGTTAACAACTCTATTGCTTTTTTCTCTGCATTTTTCTTTGATATTGGTTGATGGGTTCGAATAGCCTCTATTAGTTGATTGCCAATTCTAAACACAGGATTCAAACTGGACATCGGGTCTTGGAAAATCATGGAGATTTCATTCCCACGAATTTTATATAATTCTTTTTCTTTAAGCTCTAGTAAATTTCGTCCTTCAAAATTAATTTCTCCCCTAGGATAAGTTGCCGGGGGTACTGGATTCAATTGCATTAGGGAATGTGCAAGTACGCTCTTGCCACTTCCCGATTCTCCTACGATACCAACAGTTTCCCCCGCCTCGACATGAAACGACACACCGTCTACAGCTTTAACAATTCCTTTCGCTGTATCTAAATGCACTTTTAAATTTTTCACTTCAAGCACACCAATCACTCCTTCATATATGCTTTATTTCCGCGAAGTTACTGATACCCACACCCCTATAGGAGGGAGGTAAAGTGCCATCAAGCTCCGAAATAAGTGCGACTAAGATTCAGATGGAATCAAAACTCTACCTGAATCAAGTCTCTTTATGCGTACTTTTGCTTTTTATTTTTAAATGGGGTTTTAATTTTCTTTTTTTGATTTTTCTTATGCGGATCAAATGCATCCCGTAAACCATCACCTAACATATTAAGAGAAAGTACTGTGATAACAATAGCTAATCCCGGAAAAACAGAAAACCACGGCGCAATTGTAATATATACTTGAGATTCCTGGAGCATCGTCCCCCATGTTGGTGTAGAAGGATCTACCCCAACCCCCAAAAAGCTTAATGCAGCTTCTGCCAGAATTGCTTTGGCGAATATAAATGTGCCCTGCACAATAATTGGTGATAGAACATTCGGTAAAATATAACGAAATAATATAACCACATCTCCGGTTCCAGTTGTTTTAGCAGCTTCTATGTACTGAATATTATTCACCTGTAATACCGCGGAACGAACGATACGCGTCATCACTGGCCAAAAAGCAAATGTTAAGGCAATGATAATATTCGTAACACTACCTCCAAGTGCAGCTACTAGCGCTAATGCGAGTAGTAAGGCTGGAAAAGCTAACATCCCGTCAATAATACGCATAATAATAAATTCCGCCTTTTTATAGTAGCCTGCTATCAAACCTGTGATCGTTCCTAGTGCAGTTGACAAAAATGCCACTACACCCCCTACAAACAGCGTGACACGTGCAGCTACAATTGTTAGTCCAAAAACATCTCTTCCAAAATGATCGGTGCCGAACCAATGCTTTCCGGATGGACTTAGTAATCTCTCATTCGGATCAATATGTGAAGGAGGAAATGTAAGCCATAACGAGACTGTGGCCGTTGCAATAATTAATAGTATTAGTACACCCGCTGCCAGTAGATTTCGTTTGCTTTTAAACATGATGAAATCTCCTTTTTTATTATTTATTCAAGTGATTAATCATAGCGTATTCTTGGATCCAAAACGGCGTACAAAAGATCAACCAACAAATTCACCAAAACATAGACAGCAGCGATGAACAGAATAACCCCTTGTATAACAGGATAATCCCGGCGGTAAATCGAATCGATTAACAGTTGACCGATACCGGGAATCGTAAACATTGTCTCAATGATAACCGTCCCGCCTAACAAACCGGCAACTGTTGTACCAATTACAGTGGTAGTAGGAATAAGTGCATTAAAAAACACATGTTTGATCAAAACAATCCTTTCCTTTAAACCTTTTGCTTTAGCGGTTCTTGTATAATCCTGATTAACTGATTCCAACATTCCATCCCTCAGCATTCTTGCTACCAATCCGATTTCAACCGCCGCTAAGACAAAAGCGGGCAAAATCAAATGATAAAACCAATTCAAAGCTCCTTCCGCGAATGGAATATAGCCTGCAACCGGAAAGATAGGAATGGCTACTCCAAAACAGAGTACCAACAACATCGCAAACCAAAATTCCGGAATGGATACACCAAGAAGAGAAATAGAAATAAAAGTCGGATCTAAAACTGTATTCCGTTTCCAGACTACAAAAATTGCCGTTGGAATCGCAATAAGTAATGTTAAAACCAAGGCAATAACCATTAAACTAAAAGTTGGTCCAAGATGGTCAATAATAATCTGAGAAACTGGTTCAGATGAATAAACTGATTGTCCTAGATCCCCCGTCAACACATTCCCAAGCCAACTAAAAAATTGTATGACTAGTGGTTTGTCAAGCCCTAGTTGTATTTCTAATTGTTCGATACTTTCCTGGGAGCTATCTTCTCCCAGGATAAGATACGCAGGATTTCCCGGCGTAAGGTGCACGATTAAAAATACGATAATACTAACAATGAGCATAACAGGTATTAACGAAAATAATCTTCGTATCGTATACTGCAACAACTTTTTCCCTCCTAACGAACCGACTCCATATACATCATTCTTGATGTCTTTTCCATATCAGGTCATTCATCTTTCCAAATATTCCAAAATCGTGGACCAACCCAACTATCATAATCCTTTATTTTATCGCTTTTTATATCAAACAATATTTCATTAGCAATTTTAATGAAAGGTAGTTCATCGTAAACAGTCCGATTCATTCCACCTAACACTTCTTGTTTTTGTTCGTTGGTTTCTGCAGTGGCCCAATCATCTAACAAATCATTCCAATGATCACTGTTATACCAACCACTACTTGAAGTATCTTGAATAAGCATACCTAGTTCATTTGGAGAGAATCGGGTTGACCAACCAATTACAACTAAATCCCAATTTTTCGGATCTGCCCATTTTTCAAGATATGTCGCCCATTCATAGGATACAAGCTCTACAGTAAATCCTACTTCCTCCATTTGTTGCTTAGCAATCTGAGATATCTTTTTATAATTATCGTTATCATTAGAGTACATAATCTGGATCGGCTCACCGTTATAATCTGATTCTGCAAGAAGATGTTTTGCCTTTTCCTTATTATATGCCAAGAATTCATCTGTCCCCTCCTCTGAATAAAGCTCTTTCTGTTCTGGGGAAAACAAGGCACCATCCAACGTGTAGAACGCTTCGTTACCATATGTTGCTTCGGCAATTGTTTCTTTATCTAATGCGTGATTCAAAGCCTGACGTACTTTTAAATCATCAAATGGTGCTTCAGATTTGTCGGGAGTAATTGTTGCGTATCCATTTATATAAGTTGCCGGATCAATATTCGGTGTGCTTTCTATTACATCATAAAGATCTGGTGAAATGGATTGTGCATAATCATAAATTCCTGTTTTCAAGCCATTAACCATGACTTGCGGATCTTTTACAATCTGGAACTTAATCTCGTCAACATAAGCTTCTTTCTTTCCTGATAAACCACCCCAGTCCGTCTCTTCACGGGCAGCGTAGTCATCAAAACGGATTAAATTGATTTCTTCACCTCGCTCCCACTTTTCAAATTTGTACGGGCCTGTTCCAATCAATTGCTCTGGTTTAAGGGGCTGCTCTCCAGCTTCTTCTGCAATTTCTGATGGAATGATCATTAATGCCGATTTAGGTGCCGACATATCGGAGAGAAGTGCTTCATAAACCGCACTTAATTCAATTTCGATTGTATAGTCATCATTCGCCGTCACATTTTCTATATATTTGTCAGCTATCGTTCCTACAGAAGATACCTGTCTCCAACGTTCAATTGAAGCAACGGCATCGTGCGCTGTCACTTCTGAACCATCATGAAATGTGACTCCTTCACGTAATTTGATGGTATAAACCGTTCTATCATCACTAATTTCGTAACTTTCAGCAATCATTGGTCTTATCTTATAATCATTATCTAAAGCAAATAAACTTTCAAAAATATGCCAGCCAACATCTCTTGTGGCTGAAGCACCTGTGTACATCCAGTCAATTGTATCTGGTTCTGAACCGTAGGCTACATTGAGTGTCCCGCCTTTTGTTGGTTCACTTGATGATTGGCCATCTGTCGTGTCTGCATTGGAACCACTACTCTCGCTACCACATCCGATTAAGCCAACAAGTAGTATAAGAGCGATGACTGTAAATGATAGTTTTTTATATTTCTTGAAATTCATTTTAATCCCCCATACTAGTAATTTTTAGAATTTATGTATCTTTCATTTCTTCGCTTACGAGCATATACCAAAAAACTTCCAAGAAGAGGGCATTTTTAGTACCCCTCTCGGACAAATACACTAGTAATTCGACTGATTAACTTGGTTTTAACTTTATAAATGGCGAATAAAATTATTCGCTTTTCCACGTGTTCCAAAACCTGGGTCCAACCCAATTTGTTAGATCCTTTACTGTATTGCGTTTTGCATCAAACCTTTTTACATTAGCAATTTTAATAAATGGAAGTTCATCCGAAATCGTTTGATTCATCTTTGTTAAGATTTCTTCTTTTTGCTCACCTGTTTTAGCAATACCCCAGGTTTGCATGTGATCTTCCCATCGTTCGCTTTCATACCATCCACTTCTTGCTGCTTCCAGTTCCAACATACCTAGCTCACTAGGCGAAAAACGGGTTGACCAACCAATGACAACTAAATCCCAATTGGATGGATCCATCCATTTTTCTAAATAGGTGGCCCATTCATAACTTTCCAGTTTTACTGTAAACCCAACTTCCTCCATTTGTTGCTTAGCAACTTGAGCAATCTTTTCATATGTTTCATTATCATTTGAATAGATCATTGTTAATGGTTCACCATTATATTTTGATGAATCTAGTAAATTTTTGGCCTCTGCTTTGTCATGAACCAAATAGTTATCAGAACCTTTTTCCGAATAAAGCTCTCCTTGTTCAGGTGTAAACAGCGCGCCATCCAGATCATAAAATTGCTCGTTGCTATACACTCCTTTTGCAATGGACTTTTTGTCTAAAGAATGATTAAGCGCTTGACGAACTTTGAAATCATCGAATGGTGCTTCAGATTTATCTACCGAAATAATTTCATAACCATTCATATAAGTAACTGGATCCATATTTGTATCACTTTCAATCATGTCATATAAATCAGGTGATATATTCTGTACATAATCATACAATCCTGTTTTAAGGCCATTAACCATCACTTGTGAATCCTTCACAATTTGGAATTCAATTTTATCAGCGTATGCTGTCTTTACGCCTGTTAAACCTTTCCAATCTGTTTCTTCACGAGACGCGTAATCATCGAAACGGGACAAAACGATTTCAGTTCCTTTATCCCAACTATCGAATTTATACGGACCAGTTCCGATAAGTTGCTCCTGTTTTAATGGTTTGTCACCTGCATCCTCTGCTATCTCTGCTGGTATAATCATAAGTGCTGATTTTGGCGCAGCCATATCAGTAATCAATGCGTTATAAACTTCATTCAATTTAATCTCTACCGTATTTTTGTCAATGGCCTGAACCTGATCTATGTATTCGCTAGTAATCGAGCCTACTGAAGAAACTTCCCTCCAGCGTTCAATGGAAGCTACTACGTCGTCTGCTGATACTGCGGCCCCATTATGGAACAGAACATCGTCTCGCAATGTAATAGTATAAGTCGTTTCATCATTACTAATTTCATAACCTTCCGCGATCATTGGTCTTGCTTTAAAATCCTTATCCAATGCAAATAAATTCTCAAATATATGCCATGCTATATCTCTTGTAGCAGTTGCAGAGATGTACATCCAATCAAGTGAATCCGGTTCAGAACCAATAGCAACTTTAAAGGTTCCACCTTCTACTGGATCTTCTCCAGGTTGGCCCGTGCCAATATTTTCACTAGCACTCTCCTTGTTGCAACCAATCAAATCAATCATAAAGACGAAAGCAATTAACATAAATATAGCCTTCATTTTAAATTTCATTCGCATCCCTCTTTCCCTTCATACTATATTTCAAGTTTAAAACTGAATTTCCAGCCTTTTAAAACAAATAATGGCTAATAATTTTCACAAAGGCCTTTTCAATATTGAGTAATGCCCGCTCATCAAAATCAAACTTAGGATGGTGGTGAGGATAATGCGTTGTTTCATTATCATTTTGCGCCCCAACCCTGAAGTATGTTCCAGGCTTTTCCTGTAAAAAATAAGAAAAATCCTCCGCACCCATTGATGTTTCTAAGTCGATAACAGCTGATTCATTAAAAGTTTCTTCGAATAGACCTCTAACAACTTCTGTCTCCGTTTTATGATTAAACAATGCGGGATATCCAAATAAATAATCAATTTTATGTGTAGCCTGAAATCCTGTCGTAATTCCTTCTACAATCGAATAAATCTGATCTTTTACGTTTTTCCGTATTTCTTCATCAAATGTACGAACAGTTCCTTCAAGTCTCGCAGTATCCGGTATTACATTAAAGGCATTCCCCGATTGAAAAACGCCAAGAGTTACCACCGCTGATTTTAATGGATCGGTTTTACGACTTACAATTTTTTGAAGTGCATTGACAATATCACTTCCAATTACAATTGGATCAGTAGATTCATGTGGTTTCGCCCCATGTCCGCCTTTTCCTTCGATCATAATTTCAAATTTATCTACAGCAGCCATTTTATATCCTTTACCAACAGCAACTTTACCAAGTGGTATTTCTGAAGCAAGGTGGGCACCAAATATAAAATCCACCCCTTTTAAAACGTTTTCTTCGATCATAAATTTTGCTCCACCAGGTGGCTTCTCTTCCGCAGGCTGGAAAATAAAATAAACAGCACCTTTTATATTTTCCTTGAATTTGCTTAACGTTTGTGCTGTTCCTAATAAAGCTGCTGTATGACCATCATGTCCACAAGCATGCATAACCCCAGCGTTTTGTGATTTATAGGCTACTTCTTTCTCGTCATTAATCGGTAGTGCGTCAAAATCAGCTCTTAGTGCAATTGTTTTTCCGGGCTTATTTCCTGTTAAGATTCCAAGCAGCCCATTTCCACCAATATTTGTCTTCACATCAATTCCAAAGCTGACTAATTTTTCTTCAATAAATTTTGCCGTTTCGTTCTCTTCAAAAGAAAGCTCAGGATGCTGATGTAAATATCTTCTCCAGCTAATAACCTCATCTAGGTTACTACCTAACGCCGTAGTTATTTCATTTAAACTACTGTTTGTTTGATTAATTGACATAGTTATCATCTCCCTTTCAATTGTTCCTTTAAAATATAGTGATTTGATATTAAAAATTATCTCCTTAACAAGAAGAGGGGGAAAACATTTATTGTTTCCTTTCTTATCATAAAAGCTCTAGTTAGATCCTGAACTCGATTAAGTTGGTCCCTTTTTACTCTTGATAGGAATCTTTATTTGATGAATATTATAAATACAATACAATGTAATTATTCACCTGTCAATCCTTTTTCATATAATTCATATCAATTTACTTGTATTTAAAGTACATAATTGTAGTGATAAGGCGCATGCACTATTGTTTTAATATCTAAATGTTTATTTTTTTATTTTGATTCATTTATAAGTTGGTTCAATTCCTTCTTCAGGTCTTATATCTGAGATTACGCTTATAAGTGAACAAAAAAGCGAACAGTATTAGACACTGTTCGCTTTTTTGTAATTTTTATTCTTCAGTTACAAGTTGCAATTCAACCGGAATAAATTCAGCAATATCTTCACCATTAGCAACTTTTCCAGCTGCTTCTATTGCACTTTCACCAATAAGTTCCGGCTGTTGCGCAATTGTTGCGTCCATCCGTCCTTCTTCTACTGCTGCTACCGCATCGTCTGTTGCATCAAAGCCTACTACGATAACATCCTCCAACATTCCCTGTCCCTCTAATGCTTCAACAGCACCAAGTGCCATTTCATCATTATGAGCAAAGACTGCATCGATCTCGCCTTTACTTTGGAGAATGTTCTCCATCACTGATAATCCTTTTGTACGGTCAAAGTCAGCGGATTGATTGGCCACAACATCGATGTCATCCATTTCATCAACAATATTGTGGAACCCTTTACCACGTTCACGTGTTGTTGACGATCCGGAGATCCCTTCTAATTCAACGATATCTCCC